>JAHBXU010000156.1 GCA_019636315.1 Planctomycetaceae bacterium
TGCCGGTCCATGTAGGCGATTTCCGCATCGTACGGTCGTCCGTCGAACTGATCACCGAACTCGTCGGGATGGTTTTCATAGGGTTCATGCGGATCGTACAGATGCACCCAGCACAGGAACGGTTGCATTCTCGCCTCGGCCCCGGTCACCGCACGTTTCAGCCAAGACACCGCGGCGGAGACCGTTTCGGTCGCCGAGCGTTCGACTCGAGGACCGTTCGGGCCCTCCCCGAGTCGATCATCATAGACGTCGAACCCGCGCGCCAGTCCGAACCGTGCGTCGAGGACCAGCGAGGATACAAACGCTCCGGTGCGATAGCCTCGCTGCTGGAGAATCTCGGCCAGCGTCGGAATGGATTCCGGCAGTCGGCTCGTTCCATTGATCCGCAAGCCATGCTCGGGCGGCAGCAGGCCGGTCAGCATGGTGGCGTGTGCCGGCAGCGTAATGGGCACGACTGTATAGGCTCGCTCGAAGAGCGCACTGCGAGCCGCCAGCTTATCGAGCGTCGGTGTGGATGCCGCGGCGAATCCATAGCATCCCAGGTGATCGGCCCGCGTCGTATCCAACGTGATCAGGACGACGTTCCATTGGGGCGTACGTGTCGACCACCACCATGCGCCGGCGGCCGCCAGGCCGCCAACACACAGAACCGCAAGGAGAATCCGAAGCTTCATGGGGCGAATTTTCCGGCCGCTGATGCACTTGGCGTTGTCGCCGAGAATGGGAACGCGTCACCACGGTCGTCGATTCCGTTCCTGTCATGGATTCGACCGCAACGCACATGCTGGCTGCCGGGGAATGACGTCAGCCGACATTTCATCCTAAAGAGAAACACACATCCTTGCCATGAGGATGGTCCACCGGTACGATCAGCGCTGTAGCTCCTCGGCTACTCAGCTTTCCCTGTTCCACAGGTCGAGGCTGGAAGGCACGCGACTCTCGCATCCGATTGCGGTTTGATTTGTCGCCGCTGATCGGATTGGACGTGGACCCAACTTCGCCGTCTACGGAATTGACCGAGAGTCCGGCCACGAGCCGCGACGATTGCAGCCGTTATCTCATGCGCAGGAGAATCGCACGTGTCGGTGTATCTGAAGAACTGGCTCACGCAGTCCCGCCGCAATGGCAAACGGTTGTCCCAGTTGATGGTGTTGCTGGTTGTTGCCGCGCTTCCTCTATCGCTGATGGGTTGCCGCGATTCCAGTTCGTACGGGAATCGCGTGCCGCTCAGCGGCACCGTGACGAAGGGCGGGCAGCCGCTGGACATCAAGGCCACGATTTATTTCGATCCTCTGCCGGGTGCGACGGGTGTTGGTTCCAGCGGCGAGGTCTCGCAGAGCAAGTTTTCGATTCCGGTGGAGAGTGGGCCAACACCCGGCGTTAGCTACAAGGTCACCGTGCTCACCGCCCCGGGCATTCCTGCCGATGGCACCCCGCGCGACCAGATTCGGCTTCCTGAGCGTCTTGAGAAGACCGTCGAGATTCCGGCAACTCCCGAAAAAGGCGCCGAGTTGATCATTGATTTTGAGTGATGAGGACGTCCATGAGCGCCGATCGTGTTGTTCAATCGGCGAACCGTTATTGCCTGGCCTGCTACTGAGGGAACCCATGAAGCGAAATCGATCTCGTGCTGACGGATTCACGTTAATTGAGTTGCTGGTGGTGATCGCGATCATCGCCATCCTGATTGCGCTTCTTCTGCCGGCCGTCCAACAGGCCCGCGAAGCAGCCCGTCGTACCCAGTGTCGCAACAACATGAAGCAACTGGGGCTCGCGTTGCACAACTATCACGACGTTCATCTGACGTTCCCCATCGGCAACCTGTATGCCGGAACGACGACTTCCAACGGTTGGTCCTGGATCGCGTTCCTGCTTCCGTACGTCGAACTTGCCAATGACTACGAGCAGTTGAATTTCGCCTGGACCGACGGAACCACAGGCCGCTGCTCCGCATTCATGGGCCAGACCGAAACCGCCACTCCGGGCACCACCTGGACCTGGAGGCAGGTCAAAGCCATTTTGAACTGTCCGTCTGACCCCAACGGAGGCAAGACGTTCTCCGGCCAGACGGGATCCGGCAGCTATCTCGTGTCCAACGGATCCATGGCCGTGGCCAACTATCTGGGCGTCTCCGGCAAGACGCTGGCCTGGGATTGCGGCATGGGGCCACTCTGGTCGATCACGTCGCCTGACGGCGTCCCGTGTCAGAACACCAGTGGATACGAAGGGATCTTGTACAGCAACAGCAAGGTCCGCATCGGTGATATCAGCGACGGAACATCCAACACCTGCATGGTCGGCGAGCGCGGCCAGAATCAGTCCCTGACCTACGGCTGGCCGCTGTGCGGTCGCGGTTATCCGCCGCTCTATTCCGGTCGCAAAGACCACATCCTGGAGATGTTCACCTTCTCCAAGGGCGTGCCGAACGACGATCCGGATTCCGGTCCGTCCAACCAGAAGTACTGGAGCTGGCATCCCGGCGGATCGATGTTCCTGCTCGCAGACGGCTCCGTCCATATGCTCAACTACTCGATTAACAACGACATCTATCAGGCCCTCGGCACCCGCAAAGGCGGCGAGGTGATCGGCGAATTCTGATACGTCCTCTCCTCCCGACAGATCCCGCGACGTGACTTGCAGCACGCGCCGTCTGAACGAGAGACAATCGCAGAGAGACGCTTCGGCGGCTCGGCGCCATTACGGCGCGGAGCCGCCGATGTTTTTTGAGGCATGAAACACATTGCCCTGCCGGACGCGGCGCCACAAGCTCTGACTCGCGGCGGTGAGGAACAGCCGCGCGAACTGGCGCTTGGTCACGACGGGTCGCCGGTCCCAGACGCGGTAACCGATTGCTTCAATCTCGTTCAGAATCTGAAGTCCCCCGCGAATAAACAGGTCCAGATCGACCTGCATCCGGCCGGGCATGGCGTCGACGAGGGGCCATCCGGTCGTCAGCAGCCCGCGCGCCCGCGCGACTTCAAATCTCATCAGCTCGAGGAACGCAGCATTGGTTTCTCGACGCTCCAGCATCTCGCGTGTGTATCCATACTGCACACAGTCCTCGCGCGGCAGATAGACGCGCCCCATGTCAAAGTCGCGTGACACATCCTGCCAGAAATTGGCCAGTTGCAACCCCGTGCAGATGGAATCCGACCACGCGCACGTTACGTCACGAGACTGCCGACACAGATACAACACGATCCGTCCGACCGGATTCGCACTGCGGCGGCAGTAGTCCTGGAGCTGCTCGAACGTTTCATACTCGTGGACCGACTGGTCCTGCTCGAACGCGGAGATCAGATCGTCAAACGGCTGTCGCGGGATGCCGAATTCGTCGATGGTCCCACGGAGAGCCACGAACACGGGGTGTGCCGCGTCGCCCTGATAGCACCTGCCGAGTTGTTCGCGCCACCAGGCCAACAGCGCAAGCGACCGGGCCGGATCGTGGATTTCATCCCCCAGATCGTCGGCCCACCGGCAGTAGGCATAGACGTTGCAAAAGTGCTGTCGGAGTGCGGGCGGAAGCAACCAGGAGGCAACCGGAAAGTTCTCGTAGTGACTCCTGGCCAACTGGCGGCAGTAAGCTTCCGCTTCCGCAAGGGAGACGACAGCGGGCCCCTGGACCTGCGGTCCCCACTGAGCGAGTTCCGCGATGACAGTGGTCATGACAGCCGGTGGGGAGAAACGTGTTCAATCGATCATTCACGAAGTCCTGGCAGACTCAACGGTGCAGTATAGTAACGCAGGCCGTTGATGTCCCCGCGGTGCCACGTGGAGGGGACTCCGTCCGGACAGGGACAGCCGGGGACCACGCTGGTCGGCGGGGAGAACGTGAATCCGCCGCCCGATGGAAGTCGCGACACCTGCATTTCGAGTAATCGGACACGCTGCTCCAGCGCTGCGACCTGCCCCTTCAAATTGTCCATTAAGTCCGATTCTGCCGGCGAAGAACTCTGCCCCAAGAGGACACCCGCCCCCCAGACAGTCACCAAAACGCCGAGAATCACGACACTCAGACTTGTGAATCGAGTCGACACACCGACACTCTCTGGCAGGTTCTTCTCAAAGGGGACGCAACCGTCAGTCCACCAGGGCAACTCGCTCCCGTGGGCGACGTCATGCACGGAGGACTCGCGGATCTGGACGGATGCGGCAGATCGGAACGGATCCAGCGCTCTCAACCGAATGTCAAGCCCTCCAGATAACGGGACCGAGCAGCGGTTCTTAGAGAGACTGCTCTATCCCGAGATGCATCCCTTCTGGCCGCTGGCGGAGGGAAACTGTTTCGCGGGGCTTGCCAGTTCGGGCTCTGTATACGGATTGTGTGCGGCGACGGGGTTCTTTGGGATCGTATTCTGGCTGTTTCTCCGTGAGTGATTGCGCCTCGCAACCATCGGCGGACCAGTCGTGATTCCGGTGGACACGAGGTCCGAATGACCCGATACTTGAGACAACAGGCCATCCGGCCCGGGAGATGCAGATGAGCACGTTGATTGCAGAACCGGCAGACGAGCAGCGCGTCATCGACGAGCTGATGGAGACCCCATATGCGATCATCGCCGACCCGGCGCTGAAGGCGCAGCTCATCGCCGCGCGCCAGCAGGCGGGATCGGACCGTTGGGATGAAGTCTGGGACGGAGTGTACATGCTCATGCCGCTGCCGAACGATGAACATCAGGAGTTGGTGACGAACTTCACCACGGTTTTGACCATTTCAATCCAGTGGCAAAAGCTTGGTCTGGTGCGTCCGGGAGTGAATGTGTCGGATCGGATCGAAGGATGGAAGGAAAATTATCGTTGTCCCGACGTCGTGGTCTTTCTGAATGAGACGCGGGCGCAGAACCACGATACGTTCTGGTACGGCGGGCCGGATTTTGCAATCGAAGTCGTCAGCCCGTTTGACCGGACGCGCGAGAAGTTGCCGTTCTATGCGTCCATCGGGATGCGGGAACTGCTGCTCGTTGATCGCGAGCCCTGGTCGCTGGAACTGTTCCGACTGGACGCCGGTGTGCTGAAGCAGATCGGGGGGGCGACCACGGACGAGGTGGACGAACTCCGCAGCGAGATTGTCCCGCTGTCATTCACACTGCAGCCGAACGAGGGTCGGCCCCAGGTCGTGGTGCGCCATCGTGACGGGCAACAGGTCTGGACCATATAGGACGTTGCCCGTCACATCTCGTCATGGACCCATTCCGCTTCAAAGCAACGCCGGCGCCCCTGGCAGCGGGTGGCCGCTATTCAACAGTTCGGACCGCAGAATCCAACGAGAAAGATAAGAAGCCTCGATGGCTCAGGAATATGTAGACATTGACGGCGTGCGGTTGTACCTCGGACATCCGGACCCGTCCGAGGGAGAGTGGATCGGACAGGGAGAAATCCTCAAGCAGTTACTGGCCTGCTGGCTGACGGTGGACGACCGCGATCTGCCGCTGGCGCCGCGGTTGTTGGGACCGCCGGGCATCGGCAAGACGACGCTCGGCATCGCCGCCGCGCGGATGCGCCAGCAGGAGTTGTACGTCTATCAGTGCACGGCCGACACCCGCCCGGAAGACCTGCTCGTGACGCCCGTTCTCGCCGAGAGCGGGAAGATTCAGTACCAGGCGTCGCCGCTGGTCACGGCCATGATCGTCGGCGGCGTCTGCGTCCTCGACGAGGGCAACCGGATGAATGAGAAGTCCTGGGCCAGCCTGGCCCCGCTGCTGGACCATCGGCGGTATGTGGAATCCATCGTGGCCGGCGTGACGATCCGCGCTCACCGGGATTTCCGCTGCGCCGTCACCATGAACGACGATGACTCCACGTACGAAATTCCCGATTACATTCTCTCCCGCCTGCAGCCCACGCTCACGCTCAGCTATCCCAACCGGCAGGACGAGCTCGCGATTCTGCAGTACCACCTGCCGTTCGCCGAGGCGGAGATGCTGAATCTGACCGTCGCGTTCCTGCAGCAGTCGCACGAGCTCAAGGTCGACTTCTCGACCCGGGACGGAATCAACGTCCTGCGGTACGCGCTCAAACGGCTGTCGCAGGACACGCAGCATCCGCTGGGCCGGGACGCGGCGTGGCAAGAGGCGCTCAAGAACTGCCTGGGAGACGAGGCGCTCGACCTGCAATCGCTGTCGGACCGCAAGCAGCGGTCGCTGGGCGGAAACGCGGTGCCGATGGGGCTGGGAGACTTCTTCTTCGATGCGGACGATCCGCTGCACCCGGATCGGGATGACGACGACGAGGACGACGAGGCGGAGTGATCCGGCTGGCGGGCGGCCGGCGCAGCGGCGTTGGCGCTGGACTTCGGAAAACGGATCGACGCTGCGGACGCGGCGTCCCTCGCGGCGTGCGCCCCGGAAATCCGGGGAATTCAGGCGGTTTCCCGCCGGCGGGCAGGGTGCTACGATGACCCTGCAGGCGCCCGCGAGTGCTCTGGGCGCCGTGACTCACCCGGCTGCAGGAACCTGCCAGATGTTCAAGGATCGTCGGTTGGGGCTGTTTACAGCCGCTGCTCTGATGGGAACGCTCATGACCTCCTCACGCTTGGATGCGGATGGCCCGGAACTGGTGACGTCGGTGGAAGGGATCACCGAGTACCGGCTCTCCAATGGACTTCAGGTCCTGCTGTTTCCGGACCCATCCAAGCCGCAGGTGACCGTCAACGTGACGATCCTGGTCGGATCCCGTCACGAGGGGTACGGCGAGGCCGGCATGGCCCACCTCCTGGAACACATGGTGTTCAAGGGCACCCGCAAGCGCGATGCTCGCGCGATCGCCGAGGAGATCGAATCGGTCGGCGGCCATCTCAACGCGCATACCTCGCGGGAATACACGGCCTTCTATGCCAAGGTGCTGAAGGGGGACGTGGCGCTTGCCATCGATGTCATTGCCGACATGCTGCAGAACGCGACGCTCGATACCAGCGAGCTCGATCGCGAACGGACGGTCGTGATCCAGGAGATCCTGCAGTCGCTCGACACGCCGGACGACGTCATCTTCGACCGCTTCCAGGAAACCGCGTTTCCCGATCAGCCGCTCGGCCGCTCGGTTCTGGGCTCGCCGGAGCTGATCGGCAGCATGGGGCGCGACGTCCTGTTCGACTACATGCGCCAGCACTACGGTGCCCCGCGCATGCTGATATCCGCGGCTGGCGCCATCCGCCACGACCAGTTGATCGCACTCGCCGAGGCGGCGTTCGCAGCACTGCCGTCGGCGGTCCCGGCGACGCGGACGGAAGGCGCCTATGCCGGCGGTTCCTGGCGCGAGGAGCGCGAGCTGGAGCAGGTGCACCTGGTGCTGGGTTTCCCCTCGGTCGGCTATCGCGATCCGGATTTCCATGCCGTCTCGGTGCTCTCGACGCTTCTGGGCGGCGGCATGTCGTCGCGGCTGTTCCAGGAGGTGCGGGAGAAGCGGGGGCTGGTCTACAGCATCTATTCGTTCCCGTCTTCGTACACAGACACCGGCTTGTTCGGCATCTATGCCGGCACCGGTGCCGCGGAAGCGCACGAGATCCTGCCGCTGGTGTGTGCCGAGCTGATGAAGGTCGGCCACGGCATTGACGACGCCGAGCTCGCCCGCGCCCGCTCCCAGCTCAAGGCCGGGATCCTGATGGCGCTCGAGAGTACGTCGGCCCGCTGCGAGCAGCTTGCGCGCCAGATCATGGTCTTCGGCCGGCCGATCCCGGTCGCGGAGACGGTGGCCAAGATCGAGGCGGTTGACCGCGCCGCCGTGGAGCGCGTCAGCCGCCGCATCTTCAGCCGGCGGCCGACGCTGGCAGCCCTGGGCCCGATCGAGGGCGTGCAGGATTACGAGGCGGTGCGGGCCCTTCTGGCGTGAACCGGGGGGCGCGTGCTCAGGCCGCCTTGTCGGCGGCGAGCACGCGTGCCAGCGCCTCGGACAGAGCCTCGACTTCGGCGGCCGTCCGTTCGACCGAGAGCGAGATTCGGAGCCGTGCCGTTCCCGCCGGCACCGTCGGCGGCCGGATCGCGCGCACGTCGAATCCGGCCGTGCGCAGC
>JAHBXU010000157.1 GCA_019636315.1 Planctomycetaceae bacterium
TCCGGCACATCGACGCCAATGAACCCGATCTGACCGCTGAAGATCTCTTTTTCCTCCGGCAACAGCGGGGCATCGGGCTCACCGTTTGTCCGCGATGCGGGCCGACGTTCCTGGGGAAAGGACAGACTGATCCGCACCGGGTCCCCGACCCGCAGCCGGCGTGCCTGATGATAGGGCAGCGTCCCTTCAACCCGTACGCGGCTTGTGTCGACAATCGTGATGATGTTGTCACCCAGATTCACCGCCTCCCCGACGTGCTTCTCGACGTTGGTCACCAGACCGCCGAAGTTGGCGTGCACGCGATAGGTTTCCAGCTCCGCCTGAGCCTCTTCGCTGGCGACCTGGCTGAGCGTGAGTTCTTCCCGGGCTTGCCGCACCTGAAGCTTGCGTGCCGTCGTGATGATTTCCAGGCGATCAATGTCGGTTTGCGGAAACGGCCGCTCGGTCGTCGTCACCGGCACGAGTGATTCGTAAATGCTGTTGGCCTTGAGGTGAGACTGGTACTCCATCTCGGCCGCACGCAGTTCCTGCTCGGCAATCAGGACGGGCGTTTCGAGGTCGGCCTGAAGCTGTCGGTACTTCAAGTTGGCTAATGCGACCTCATCCCGCAGGCGGACGACCAGATCTCCTTTTTGGACGTGATCCCCCTCCTCGAACGGAAGTTCGGCAATAATTCCCGGTCGGGCTGTCGCGTAAGTGCTCTTGTTGACAAACTCAACGCGGCAGTCCTCAATGGGGATCATATGGGGCTTCTGCTCACGCGGTCCCTGAGCCCCCAGCATGCCCGCTGTCGCCGCGGCCAGCACGAGCAGGAACCCGGTAGCACACCACGTGTTACGTGTCCACATGACCTTGTCCTTCCGAACCCAACGCGGTACTCTCCCCATGCTATCGGCAATTGCCGAAAACCGGAACTTCAATCCTGAAGTATGGACACGCTGGCAGATTGCCGGCCGGGGTACTGGTCGCTCTTTCCGGTGGAAAAGCGACGCGAGACGCGAGTTTTGGCCGAATCAGGGAGATGGAAGCCCTCAGCGTCACGATTTCCCCCCTGGTGTTCCCGCCAAATGCGTCCCCGGTTTGCGGCTAACGGATCCCGTCTGCAGGACGATCCATGAAACTTGACGATCCCTTGCAAGACCAGCTTCGCAACTTGCGGACGGCGGGCGATCGGCTCATTGATGCCTCGCCCCCCCTCGAGCGTTTCTTTCGCGATCTGCTCGCTGCCGCCATCGACGGTCGGCGGCTTCTGGCGGGTATTGTCTGGTTTGTGGACCAGGAGGGACGCCTGAAGCCCATCTGCGACTTCGGCCTGCAGAACGTCTCTCCCGACGGTAAACTGACCGTCGGACCGCGCGAGCAGCAACAGCTCAATACGGCACTCCGTGATGGGCAGGTCGCCGTATTCAACGGCCAGCAGGCCGCGGAATCCGGGCAAAAACCACGTGTCATCGGGCCATTACAGGCGGACGGTCGGACGGTCGGCGGCGTCGAACTGTTCTTCGATGCGGAGCAACTCCCGGGTGGTCATCGCGACTTGTTGCACTTTGTCGAAGAGTGGTGCGGCTATGCCGTCCGCTACCTCGACCGTCAACGCCTCGCCAGCCAGCAACCTGCTGATCCCACGGGATTCTGGGAGCAATTTGAACGATTTACACTGGAGTTGCAGCGGACGCTCGATGCCCGCGAAGTCGCCGCCATCGCCGTCAATGACGGGCGATTAATGGTGGGTTGCGACCGCATCAGTCTGATTGTGAAAGAAGGCAAGCGGATCAAGGTCCGCGGCATCAGTGGTCAGGACGATGTCGAACACCGCGCCAATCTGGTCAGCTCGATGCGGAGTGTCGCTCGTCAGGTCATGCGGGTCGGCGAGCCGCTCGTCTATCGCGGCGACATTCAGGACATCCCCCCCCAACTGGAAAAGCCGCTCGCGACCTTCCTCCAGGAGGGCCGCGCCCGGATGACGCTCTTCATTCCGCTCCTGCCGCCCGAGGCATTTCCCCACAAGGAAGAGAAGGACCCCGGCGCCGTCAAGTCGCGCAAGCGTCCCAAGCCAATCGGCTGCCTGGTCGTCGAACAGTTTTCCGAAAGCCGTCCCCTGCCCGTACTGCGACAACGCGCCGACCTCGTCGCCGATCACGTCGCCGCCGCGCTTTACAATGCCCAACGGCATCAGACCATCTTTCTCCTGTGGCTCTGGGTTGCATTGGGCCGGCTGTTCGGCTGGTTTCGCGGACGCAACCTCATGATCTCGGCGGCCGTGCTCGCGGCCGTTGCCGCCGCAGGAGCCGCCCTGACGCTGGTCCCCTGGGACTATCGCGTCGAGGGACTCGGCAAGACGATGCCCGTGAAACAGCAGGAAGTCTTCGCCCCCTGGGACGGCGATGTTATCGAGATCCTCGTCGAAAGCGGTCAACGCGTGAAGGCCGGGGACCCGCTGATTCGCCTGGAAAGCGACGACCTGCGCGAGGCTCACGTCAAGGCAACGACCGAGCTCAGCGGCAAGAAAGAACTGTTGCGGACGCTCGACAAGCAGATCGATACGGCGCAGCGCAACGAAGACGCGGCTCGATACCAGATCGAATGGACTCGTACGAACGCCGAACTCCCCGGTATTGAGGAGCATGTTCGCGTGCTCGAGGACCGAATGGCCGCGCTCACCGTGCGATCTCCCATCGACGGCGTTGTCGCCACGTTTCAGATTCGACAGAAACTGCAGGACCGTCCCGTTCGCCGCGGCGAGGTCCTGCTGGAGGTGATGGACGACACGGGCGAATGGCGATTGGAACTTGAGGTCCCGGAGTACCGCATGGGACACTTATTGAAAGCGCTGGCTGCATCGGAAAATGGCACGCTCCCTGTCGAATACGTACTCGCCACGGCCGTCGAAACGAGCTATCACGCAGAAGTCGCAGAGATCGCAACGCGAACAGGCGAATCCGAGGGGGAAGGGACGATCGTCGAAGTCTTTGCTGACATCGACCCCAACACACTCCCCAGCCGCCGGATCGGCGCCGAGGTCGAAGCCAAGATCAACTGCGGCAAACGGAGTCTGGGGTACGTACTGTTCGGAGATGTCGTCGAATTCGTTCAACGGCACTTTTGGTTGTGAGGATGCGAATGCCGCACAGGTGAAATGTGCGGCTCAACAAGGGGTGTGCATCATGCGAGCGATTTGCATCGTCTTGATTGTGTTCGCGGCCGTTGGTTTGGGCATTCGGCCGGTCGGCGCCCTGGAGCCGATTCCCGACAAGCTGGTCGTACTGACATTCGACGACTCGGTGCGGTCGCACTTTACCATCGTGCGGCCCATCCTGCTCGACTACGGTTTTGGAGCCACATTCTTCATCACCGAGGGCTTCGACTTCCCGACGAACAAGAAGGACTACATGACCTGGGAGCAGATTGCCGAACTGCATCAGGATGGATTCGAGATCGGAAACCACTCGCGCGACCATATGGGGCTGTCCGAGAAAGCGGTCCCGGAGTATGCCGAACAACTTGAGGCAATCAACCGGCAATGCGAGGCCCACGGCATCCCCCGAACGACCAGTTTTGCCTACCCGGGGAATGCGTTTCATCCCTCCGGATTCGAGATACTCCAGCAGGCGGGCATTGTATTCGCGCGGCGAGGCGGCGCGCCGGAGTACCCGTACGATCACGGTCGCGGCTTCGCTTACGAACCGGGCCGCGACCACCCGCGTTTGATTCCCTCCGCCGGAGACGCGCGGCCCGACTGGACGATGGCCGACTTCCTTCGTGCCGTCCATCAGGCCAAAGACGGCCGCATCGCCGTGCTGCAGTTCCACGGCGTTCCCGACCTCCAGCATCCCTGGGTGCACACCCCCGAAGACCAGTTCCGGGCGTTCATGAAATACCTGTCGCTCAACGAGTACCAGGTCATCGCCTTGCGCGACCTCGCACGCTACGTGGAGCCGACAATCGCACCAGACGAGTACGATGCTGTGATCTCTGAACGCAAGAAGCAAATTGCCGACGAGAGCGGCAAGTAGTCTGCAGCGAGCGACGACCGGCGTCGCACACACGAACTCGGAGCCGCAAGCGTCAGCGACTGGCGGTGTTCTGTTTCGGCAGCCAGCCAACGTGCGTCCCGTCGCTTATGCTTCTGGCTGGGATGCCCGCGTCCAGTGTCCGCTCTTGCCGCCTTCCTTCTCCAGCAACCGGATCGATTCGATCTGCATTCCGCGGTCAGCCGCTTTGCACATGTCGTAGACGGTGAGTGCCGCCACACTGACGGCAGTGAGAGCTTCCATTTCGACGCCGGTGCGGCCCTGGACGCTCACCACCGCTACGACTCGCAACCGGACGTCATCGAGCACCTCAAAGTCGACCTGGGCGCTGTCGAGACCGAGTGAATGGCACAGCGGGATGAGTTCCGGCGTGCGCTTGGTCGCCATGATGCCGGCCAGCCGCGCGACTTCGAAGACATCCCCTTTCGCCAACTTGCGATCCGTGATCAGCCGCAGCGTTTCGGGCTGCATGCGGACGACCGCTTCGGCCCGTGCGCGGCGAAGAGTCACCGGCTTGCCGCCGACATCGACCATACGACTGGCGCCGGAATCGTCAAAGTGGGAGAGTTGTGGCATGGGGATTGAGCGGTCCGGCGTCAACGATCAGCTTCATTCATGTCCATTGAGGAGCGTCACCGTCGCGTCGTGTGCATCAATGGCGGCGGCCAGCTTGCGCGGGATTCGGCAATTGAGCCGCACGCGGCTGTCGACATAGGTGCGATCCTTGACTTCCGCGTGTTCCGCCAACCAGGAGAACAACCGCCCGTTGCCGACACCGGTTTCGATTTCGGCGTCGAGATAGCCGTCTCCAAGTCGATCAGCAACAGCATTCGCGAGCTTGTCGAGCCCCTCGCGTCGCGCGGCGCTGATCACCACGCCTTCGGGATGCCGCGCCCGGAGGATGTCGATCGTCGCGCGGTCGGTGACGGCATCCGCCTTGTTGAAAACCAGGAGCGGATCGGTGCTGTCCACGCCGATATCCTTGAGAACGTCATTCACCGTCTGAATCTGCCGCGCGACCTGAGGATGACTGGCGTCGACAACGTGCAGAAGCAAGTCGGCGTGACGCGCTTCTGCCAAAGTCGAGCGAAATGAGGCGACAAGATGGTGAGGCAGATTGCGAATAAATCCCACGGTGTCGCTCAGGAGCACGTCCCCCCAGTTGGGCAGCGTCCATTTGCGGGTCCGGGTATCGAGCGTGGCGAACAACTGATCCGCGATATAGACGTCCGCCTCCGTGAGCGCATGCATGAGTGTGCTCTTGCCGGCGTTGGTGTATCCGACCAGCGAAACCGTGGGAAAATCGCGGCGATCGGCGACTTGTCGCTCGCGGCGGGTCTCGACTTCCTGAATCTTCCGCTTGAGCTCGGCAATCCGACGATCGACGAGCCGGCGGTCGGTTTCGAGCTGCTTTTCGCCAGGGCCGCGTCCGCTGCCGATACCCCCTTCGATGCGTTCCAGGTGGGTCCACATGCGGGTGAGCCGCGGTCGCATGTAAAGCAGCTGCGCCAGCTCCACCTGCAGTCGAGCTTCGTAGGTCCGGGCATGCGTGGCGAAGATGTCGAGAATGACCTCGCTGCGATCGACGACGACCGTGCCGGTGGCCTCTTCGATGGCCTTGCCTTGCGCGGGGGACAGGTTGACGTCGAATGCAATCAGTTCCGCATCGACCTGTTCGATCAGCTGGGTCAGCTCCTCGACTTTCCCTTTGCCGATATAGGTGGCCGGATCGGGTTTGTCTCGCACCTGAACCAATGTGCCGACCACCTGCGCACCAGCCGTTTCGACCAGACCGGTCATTTCATCCAAAGCGGCCTCCTGCTGCGCACGTTCGCGCGGCGTGAGCACGCCGACCAGCACGGTCCGCTTTGCTTGAACTTTAAGTTCCTCGCGTTTGGGATCAGCCAACTGCCATGTCCTCCGAAGGACCAGAAACGTGACCGGAACGGAATTGACGCCCCGCTCGGTCGTGAATGCTCAGGGAATGCCGAAACGGCCCAAGATGGTTTGAGAAGAGACACAGCCGCGCTGCGGCGGTTCGCGGGGTGAAATGAGAAACACCCGGCGAGCTGCTCAGAATCGTTCCTGCGCGATGCATGCAGCAATAGTGATGAGACCGAGTTGACCAGACCCCTCGTCCGGCAATCGACTGCATCCGACTCATGCCGATTTGCCGGACTGCTCGGGCGACGGCTCCCGGCGTTTGACGAGGGTAACTTGATTGCCCTGGTCATTGTACTCGACGGCGGTGAGGAAGGATTGCATCAATTTGATGCCGCGACCGCTCGGTTTGTCGAGATTCTCGTCGGCAGTGGGATCCGGCACGTTTTCCAGCACAAAACCGGGGCCTTCATCTTCCACGACCAGATGCACGCGTTCTGCGTCGACGAGGCAGCGCACAAAGACTTTCTTGGACACATCGCGGCGGTTGCCATGCTTAATGGCGTTGGTGACCGCCTCCTCAATCGCCAGACGCATGCAGAAGATGTCTCGCGAAGAGTATTGAAACTCCTCCAGCGCCCGAATCACCCGCTCCTGCACTCTCTGGGCGGCAGCGGTGTCGCTCGGAATGACTTCTTCAAATTCGTGCGTGTGAGGCATCAGCGAACCGGAGACTAGAACGACGTGGCCCGCGAGACAAAGGGAGTCAACTCAAACCAGCCTGGTTTCCGAAGATGATCCTCGTGAACCGAGGCCCTGCACTCCACGAGGCACACGGCGAATGACGAAAATGCCCGGGGAATCCTCGCGGCACTCAATCGGCTCGCGGTGCTAGAAACCCTCCAACGCCTGATCCTGATCTTCCTTGATGTCAAACACCTGATTGAGTTTGGTAATGGCGAACACCTCGTAGATATCCGGACGGATCGCACACAAACGCAGCTTCCCGCCAGCGGATTTCACCTTCTTCTCCATCGTGATGAGCTTTCCCAGCGCCGCGCTGGACAGATACTCCACGTTCGAGAAATCCAAAACGATCCGCTTGCGACCGTCTTCCTCGACCAGCCCGAAAAGCTGATTGCCGATGATCTGAATGTTGGTTTCATCCAGGATCTTCTTGTCGACGAAGCGGGCGATTGTCACGTCGCCGATGGTGTCGATATCCAATCGGCGCTGTCCGGATGCCATAATGTGCTTCCCGGTAAGGTGTCCGTGATGAGAAGAGTCCAACCGTACGCATGTCCTGCGAGCCGATCAGCAGGCCCTCCCCCGGAGGCCCCCCTGAATGCAACTGCCGGCCGTTGCCGCTCGCCGAAACTCAATGCAAGTGTAGTCTACAAAGCACTCAAACCATCTTCACTATCACTTTCCTGCAATGCGGTGTCAAGCGATCCGTGAACCGGATCGAAATGCCGGTGCATCGTCGCCAGACCTGATGGAAACCAGTTCCTCTCTCCACCGCAGTTTGCCATCGAATCCAGAGAAACTCCACCGCGAAACTGCCAGAATCTCACTCTCGGTCGACAGTTTCTGTGCACCGGTCGTACATGTGAGATAACCATCGAAGGCAACTTGCCTGACGATCCACACGTTGGCCGCCACCAGTTCGTCTCGACAAGCGAACGGCCGGGCGGACGATTTCGCAAGACCGCGCAGCCGCCCCGGATGCGGCGGTGATTCCGAATGGTGATGAAACGCGTCCCGTAATTGTTCGGTGGATGACTCTGTCGGACGCCAGACGCGCGGCTTCGCCAACGACATGCTCGCCCAAAGCTTCCTTTTGGGGGCGCTAAGATGGCAACCGCGAGGTTGACGGACAGCCGCAATTGTTGGACGGAGGGATTCTTCACCGCGAGTCCGGCCTGCGGATCACCGCGGCGTCCATGCCCACGCCGTCGGTTTGGGAGCGCTTGGCGTGATGGACGTGCCCGGAGGAGTGGCCTTTGGAAATCGTGCGTGTTCCTCGTGCGGATCATATGGCGACCGGCCCGTGACGAAAGCCGCTCCT
>JAHBXU010000158.1 GCA_019636315.1 Planctomycetaceae bacterium
CGCAATGATGGCCCGCGCCAAACGATCGTAATCGGTCCGCAGGTCGTCGATCCGTCGCGCCCTTCGCAGGCCAACGCGGCGTTCCCCAACCAGGAGATAGAAGGCGGTGCCGGCGACGGGAACGGCCGCGACCAGAAACAGCCACGCCAGGGCCACGCCGACGGCTGGCTTGCGCATAATCACCCGTAGCGAGATGCCGATGACCACGCCGATGTGGAGGACGGTCGCTGCGGCAGAGATTGCGAAGGTGAACGTCGGGAAGCAGCGAATCGTGAAATGGTCAAAAAGCGGCACGGTCAAGTTTAGCCGCGCGCCGGCGGCGAGCGCGGCGCGGCGACGGGAGAACGCTCCGTGATCTTGGTGGCGCGCAGCGAATTGGTCCTCACTTTCATCACCAACGCGGGCCGTACTTGGATATTGCACGTCCTTTCATGAAGGCGGTCTTGCCACATTCGCGAGGAATGCAAACCTCGGTCGAAAGCAGTTCCCCGTTTACCGCTGCTGCAAGCTCGGTGCAAGCCCGTGAAGACCAGCCAGACGGATTTGAGAATTTTTCAGATCCGCGCCAACGGATCGGATGGGGAATGTCGTAACAGTTCGCGGACCGCCGGCAGGCGGAGGACTGCGCTTCCAGTGAGTGAACAGGATTGTTCCGCATGCTCGATCATCGGCGGGTGTTGAGCGTCTCTCTTATGGCCATCGTGCTGGTCGGAGCGGTCCCGGGCCTGCTTGCCGACGATGCCCTGCCCACCCGGGAGTTTGAAATTCGCGAGGACCGGGCCTGGCTGGGCGGGCAGCCGGTCGAACTGTGGGGCATCCGCTGCGGGAACGCCCTGCACAGCGAAGTCATCACGGAGCGTCATATCCGCAACTTCGACAATATGGTGGCGCACGGGATTAACCTGATCGGCGTTTACGTTCAGGGGAGCAACGCCGGCTGGCCGGATCCGAATGCAGCATTGAATGGATACACACGCGACGGGCATCTGAAGCCAGTCGTCGCTGCGAGGCTGGAGCGATTGATTCGCGCGGCTGATGAGCGGGGCATGGTCGTGATGGTCGGCCTGTTCACACCTCGTAAGGATCAGGATTTCTACGACGACCGGTCGGTCCAGGCGGCGATTGAAGAGACGGCGCAGTTCCTCAAGGACCGTCAGCTCAAGAACGTGTTCGTAGACATCATGCACGAGTTCAGCCACCCGGAGCGGATCGACCACGAGATCTTTCGTGAACCGGATGGCCCGGCGAAAAAGGCGAAGCTCACATCGTGGTTCAAGGCGGTCGCCCCGGACATCGAAGTCGGTGTCTGTCCCGATGCCGAATCGGGAACCGGCGACTCGTATCCCGGTATGGATGTGAGGCTGATCCAGAAAGACATGCCGATCCCCGCGTCCGGATTTGTGGTCAATGTCGAGACGCTCCGCCAGGACGTCTATCAGAATGACGGGCTGTTCAGTGAGTCGCAGCTGGAAACGATGTTTGCGGATTTTCGCCGCTATCATGAGGTCCCTCACGCTGCGATGCTGTTCCACGCGGCTTTCATCCAGGGAATCTCGAACTACAGCGGGAGCGCCCCGCATCCCGAGATGGGGGGCTATGGAAGAAAACCAGCAGACCGCGGTGTGCATTTCTACTACGACTGGGTGCGCGACAACGTCGGCCGCTGGGAGTATCCGCGGCATGTCCCCGCCGGCAGAAACTAGGACGTCATCGAACGACGATTTCACCAGGGAGACACCAGAGACACGGCACTCACGATCAATGCAAACATCACCTGGAAGTGACGGCCAACAACGTTGTCCTGTGTCAGTGCGCGTCCGGGCGATCGAACACAGTCCAGATTTCGAGGCGTTTCTCGCTTCCGAATCTCCCCGACTCCGCATTTCTGTGGTGTACTTGACGTCATCACCTGCTTGAGGACGAGAGGAATGCCGGCGAACGAGTCCTAAGATCACACAACCAGCTCCTCCAGCCAGGACGCTTTGTCGTAGCCATCATGGCGCTGGGACCTCACCTGTCTTGTCAAACACCGGAGGAGGACCACGATGCGACGCCGCGGCTTTACGCTCATTGAACTGCTGGTCGTGATCGCGATTATTGCGATCCTGATTGCGCTGCTCCTGCCGGCCGTCCAACAGGCACGGGAGGCGGCGCGGCGCACGCAGTGCAAGAACCATCTGAAGCAGATTGGACTCGCGCTGCACAACTACGAGTCGACGAACAGCCGCTTACCGCAGGCGTCGATTATCGTCAGGTTGCCGGACGGCGCCATCCGAACGAACTATATGGGCCCGCACATGCGGATTCTGCCATACATCGAGCAGAACAACCTCTACGACGCCACGGACGCCAACACAACCTACGGCGACCTCAACAATCGCGAGGCCGTAGGACGGCGCATTCCATTGTTTCTATGCCCGTCGGATCCGCGACAGGAACAGAAAAACCACACGGTGTACGGCACAATCGCCGGAACGAGTTATGGATTCTGCATGGGCGACTGGTACGTCTGGCTGGGGGAGGAGAACTCGCCGCCGGCGCGGACGGCCTTCGGTGTGAATCTCAGCCGCCGCTTTGCGGACTTTCCGGATGGCCTGAGCAACACGATCTTCATTTCGGAAGTGAAGGCCTATACGCCCTATGTGCGGGATTGCGGCCCGCTGTCGCTGATTAACGACCCGCACAATGTCCCCGCGCCGAACGCGGACCCGCTGACCGTCGCTCCCGAATACGGCGCCGGCGGTTGTGCGTTTCTTCTGGACGGGCACAGTGAATGGGCCGAGATGGCCGTGCATCATATCGGCTTCACCACGGCGTGGACGCCCAATAAGGTCACACCGGGCGGACCCGGGATGGCCTACCCGGATGTCGACCTGAACAGCCGGCGCGAACGAGTCGGCGGACCGAGCTTCGCCGCGATCACCTCGCGAAGTCACCACACGGGCGGCGTGCAATCGCTGCTTGGCGACGGAACAGTGCGGTTCATTTCATCATCCATTGACGGCTTGCTGTGGCGCGCCCTCGGGAGCGTCGCCGGCGGCGAAGTCGTCGGAGAATTCTGAGATGAACGTCCATCCGAGAGCGGACGTTTATGGCTGTCTCGTGCTGGCCGTGTTGTGGTTGGTCGCGGCAGGGTGCGCGCCGCGGCAACCATCAGGTGGAGAGTATGACAGCGATTCTGCGAAGGAGACGCTGTCGGCCGCGCTCGATGCGTGGAAGCAACTTGCCGTGTCCACTCTCGCGTCGCGTGAACCGCCCATTCGCTTTTCCGATGAGGATCATGCGGCGGGCTGCCGTTTGGTGCAGTATGAGCTGACGCAACCGGATCGGCCGATCGCCGCATTTGAGAACGTGCCGGTCACGCTTGTCCTGCAGGACACGCGCGGCGAGCGGATCGAGAAACAGGTCGCCTACCAGATCACTCTCGAACCCCACCGGGCCGTCCTCCGGACGGAACCATGAGCCGCACGTGATAGCCTGACGTCCAAACCGGAGGGCGGATTACTCCAGCCGCCAGCCCGATTCGTCGGCGACCAGCACGGTGTGACCTTTGTACTTCTCGTACACGGCGTGCATGTCGTCGATGTTGTCGAAGTAGCCGACGATGTGAGCCGCGCTGAACGATTCGCCCGCTTTGACCGGTCGGCCGTGCACTTCTTCAATCATCACGATGATCCCCCCGGGCCGCTGGCTGGCCCAGGCTTCGTAGACGACGGACGGTTCGAGTGTGAGGCCGGCGAGCCAGGGACCATCGGCGCCCGTCTCCTGATCGCGGAGGTGGTAGGCACGGATGAAATGTTCGGGCGTTTGATGTGTGTCGCGACGATAGCCGAATTTGAGGTCTGGCGGGAACGGCTCGAAGAACTCACTTGACGGAATGACGAGACCCTTGGGGCCGCTCAGATAGCTGAGGTACATCTCGCTGAACGTGTCGCCGCGCTCGTGACGGACGCAACCGGGCGTATCGTTTCGGAGGAACATCTCGTCGGAATCGTTGACGGAGTCAATCTGGTCCATCAGCACGAAGTACCGCTCGCCTTTGGGGAACACGATCAGTTGCGTCCATTGGGAACCGGGCGTGCGGCCGGGAGACGCGTACTCGTATTGATACGTCGTCTTCACGGCGACGAAGTCCTTGCCGCGGATGATTTCCGGCTGGACGGGCTTCATGCGGTGACAAAGCTGCGGGCCTTCAACCATCCGCTTGCGATGGCTGCTGCCGTGAGCCATGCGGGCATACTCACGGCGGCCGGGGTCAGTCTCATTCTCATACCAGGTATATCGCCCGACGCCTTCGCCATCCGGTGCGAACACTTGTTCTGAGTATTCGGCATCGCTGCCGGCTTCCATCAGCCAGTCGATGACCATCAGGCCGTCTCCCGCCTCACGGAAGCCCGTTTTCTTGTCGAGGAATGTTCCTTTCTCAATTCCCGTCATCCAGTGCCTGGGATGACTCTTCGGAATCACCGCCTGAAGCTGATCGGTATCGATGGTGATTGCGCGGTCGTCCTCGGTGATCCGGGCGGATCCCCGATCATCGGCGGACGCGGCGGGAGCAGCGAGGAACCTGCAGGCCGCAACGAGGACAACGGCGCATTGAAGTTTGTGAATCGTCAGGAGGTCTCTCACAAGTTGTGCTTTCATGGAGTCTGGAGGAAGCGTCACAACCGACAGCGGGACCGGCGAGTTCAACAACGTCAGACCAGTCCGGGAACGACGTCTCGCTCTTCGAGGACGTATTGCGGTCGCCCATTGTGATCCGGAAACGTCGTCGCCGGGTCGATGCCCAGCACATGGTACATGGTCGCCAGGACATTTTGCATGCGGATCGGCGTGCCGATGACATGCTCCCCGCGGTCGTCGGTGCCGCCGATGACCTGCCCCGTCCGCAGGCCGCCGCCGGCAATCCAGAGGAAGCCGGCTTCGGGCCAATGGCTACGGCCGTCCGGTGTGATATCACCGATGCGCGGCGTGCGGCCAAACTCCCCGCCCATCAATACGGCCACGTCTTCCAACAGCCCGCGTTCCTCCAGGTCGAGAATCAAAGCGCTGAGCGCCTGATCAAGCGGAGGGAGCATGGCGCGAAGCGTTTCAAAGTTGTATCGATGCGTGTCCCAGCCGCCCACACAGTACGTCACAACCGAGACGCCCGCTTCGATCAATCTCCGTGCGCGGAGGAGAGAACGACCGGGGTGTCCCTGGTCGTGATAGTTCTTGACGCATTCCTGACGGATCACCGGAAAAGGCTTTTCGCCGTAACGCGCGCGAATGTGTTGCGGCTCGCGTTCGACGTCAAAGGCTTCCCGCACCTGACCGGAGGTGACGATATCGAGTGCGCGCTCCTGAAAGGCGTCGATGGCGCTCATGGACTGCGAACGGTCCAGTTCACGTCGGATGGTGTCGATGGAATGAAGGAGTCGCGCGCGCTCGCCGAGACGCGAGCGATCGACATCGCGGGAACGGCCCATATCATCCATCGTTTCGCGCGGGCTGTTGCCGCCGAGGCGGAACGGTTCGAACTCGGGACCGAGATAATAGGAGCGTTCCCAGTCGGACTGGTTGTCGAGGCTGACATAAGGCGGGATTGCCGAGCCTCCGCCCCGCACCCGGCTGACCACTGCGCCGAGCGCCGGCCGTTTCGCCTCACCCGGTACAGAAGCTCGCGGAGTTTCCTGCCAGGGAAAGCCGCTGTAAAACTCGTTGGCCGTGTGCAGGTGCGCGAGTTGCACGCCGCGGAGGATGGTCAAACGGTCGGCGATCTGTGCCTGCCGAGGCATCAACTCGCAAATCTCAATTCCGGGGACGTTGGTCCGGATCGGGCGGAACTCGCCGCGGTACTCCACCGGAGCATCCGGCTTGAGGTCGTACATGTCGACGTGAGACGGTCCGCCGCTGAGGTGGATCATGATGATCGCCTTCGGGCGCCGGTCGGCAGCGGTCGATGCGGCCGCTCTCAGGCGGAACACGTCCGCCAGCGTCAATCCGCCCAGGGACAGAACCCCTGCGCGAAGAAGTCCGCGACGGGTCGGGGCAAGGTTGCCAGAAGCCCGAGGCCGGGCGCGTTGAATCGACATCTCCCCTCCTCCATCGCGGTACGCAATACTCTTCGCGAGACGAGACGTTCCGAGTCAGGCGGCCGGCTTGTGGCTCGCACCGCCGACTTCGCATGGCTGCAGGACGTGCATTATGCTCTGGACCGCCCGTCCATGGGTAGGGTCCGCAATCTCATTTCGCGGTTCGGCAGACCGGTTTCCATCGAGTCAGCGAGGAGGACGGTGGTTCGGCGAGTTGCTATCCTGAGCGCGAACGCGAAGCAAATCCTTCCTTCTGGGACGTGAAACGCCCATGAACACGAAAGACGCCATCCGGTCGACCATGCATGTCAGCGATACGACCATCAAGAAGTATCTGAGTGACCTGAGCGATGCCGATCTCCTGACGCGACCGGGCGCAGGATGCAATCACCTGGCGTGGCAGTTGGGGCATCTGATCACGTCCGAAGTGATGTTGCTCAAGAGACTCTCGCCGGAGGGGGGGGCGACACTTCCGGACGGGTTCGCCGAAGCACATTCACGGAAGTCGACGGACAATGATGAACCGTCCGCATTCCTGACAAAGGACCAGTATCTGGCGTTGTACGACACCGTACGCACAGCGACCCGGAATGTACTCGACCGATATCCCGAACCCGACTTCGACCTGCCGGGACCGGAACACTTCCGCGAGATGTTGCCCACCCAGGGGGACATTTTCACACTGATCGCGTTGCACCCCATGATGCATGCCGGCCAATTCGCGGTCGTCCGCCGTCAGCTCGGCAAACCGGTGTTAATTTGAGGTCCGTGGGAACGTCCGCACGATGGCCGTCGCTGATGCGGCTTCTGAGGAATGACAGTTTGGTTTAACGAATTCGTTGACGGATTCTTGCCCTTTCGATGGATACAGCCGCGGCGGGCACGAAGATTCTCGCCCGACGTCGCGAGGCGGAACGTGTGGACGAAACGGTTTCGAGAACGACCGATGAGGACGCTACACCATGAGATCACTGGGGATCTGCGTCTGCCTGCTCGTGTTGCTGACGGCTTGCGGGACGCCGAACAGTCAATCAGCTCCCGATGTGGCCGACCCGCCCAATGATGTTCCCCCCGGACGCGTATTCGACATCTATCTCGATGCAGGCGAAAACACCCCGTCTTACCTGCTCGAAGGAATGACGGAGGAAGTGTTCCTGGGGATGCGATGCGTGAAGGGGACGTACGCCAATCCGCATGTCGCCTGGCTGCATGGAACCGTCATCCGCATCCCGGTCGACAAGATCACCCTGATCGCGGAGTTTCCTTCTCTTGAAGACTATCTCAAGCGGATCGAGACCGTGGGGTATCCCGGCATCTGACGCGGAGCCACGGGGGCAAGCTCATTTGAATCGGGCGAGGTCGATCAAAGTCATTGCGCAACGATCTGAATCGACGCCTGGGATTCAAAAAAGCCTAACGTCCGGAATCTCGACGCTCTTGATGCGAGCGGCGGGGAGTGCCGCCGTGTGAGTCCCGTAGTTTCTGTCGGCAATCATTACAACGGATCGCAGTCGAAAGAATGTATCCCTTCGCCGTTTCGTACCACCACTTCTGCTGCTGGGCCGTCCAGATTTCGGTCTTCCCACAGTCGACACAGATGAATTCCTTGTCCTCATAGTGGAGTGGAACACCGCCCCAGGAGGTGTGCGGCGCCTGTTGGGAAGTATCGGCCGGGATGCGAACGGGAACCGGACCGGGCGGTTCCGCGGCCGTCGATTCACGCAGATACCGGGGAAGGCGGCGGCGGCGCTTCATTACGTCGATCCTCGGATCAAAGTCCTTCCAATGGGAAAATCGTCGATCCACGGCCGACGGCCGCAAGCGGTCGTTACACAGCCTTCACGAGCGCGTAGACTTCCGATTTTCACCAACCACGCGATGTCGTCGCGCTCGGCATGTTC
>JAHBXU010000159.1 GCA_019636315.1 Planctomycetaceae bacterium
GGCCATCAACTTGTGCCGCACCCTGAACCTGGGCAACATCCGCGCAGCGCTCCGCGAACACGCCCTCAAACTCGACGTCCTCCTCACCAGGCTCGGTATTGTGAATTAATCCGGAGCCGTGCTGCCTGGATCGATGGGTGTTGAGTGATTGGCGGATGTGAATCCGGGTTGGCCGCTTCGCGCGGCCCGGTGGCTCCCATTTCCAGACTTGACCCGTGGCGGCGGGAATTGGTTCGTGGGCGGCGGATGAGGAGGTGGCGGGCGTCACTCCTCGGCGACAACGGGGTTGGTGAGCGCTCCGATGTTTTCGATCTCGATGGTCACCGAGTCGCCCGGTTGGAGGAAGACGGGAGGCTTCCGTGCGCTGCCGACGCCATGAGGGGTGCCGGTGAGGATGACCGTGCCGGGGAGCAGGACGGTGCTGCCGCTGAGGAACTCGATCAGGGTGGGGACGTCGAAGATCATGTCATTCGTGTTCCAGTCCTGCATGGTCTCGCCGTTGAGAACGGTGCGGATCGCGAGTGAATTCGGATTGGGAATCTCATCGGCGGTGACGAGGCAGGGTCCGAGCGGGCAGAAGGTGGCGAATGTTTTGCCGCGGCACCACTGGCTGCCTCCCCATTGGATCTGCCAGTCGCGGGCGCTGACGTCATTGGCGCAGGTATAGCCGAAGACGTAGTCCAGCGCTTCGCTCCGCGAGACGTTGTGACACCGTTTCCCGATGACAACTGCCAACTCACATTCATAGTCGACCTTGTCGCTGCGGAGGTGACGCGGGAGCACAATCGGTTGGCCGGGATGTTGGAGCGAGCCACAGTTCTTCATGAACACCACTGGATGTTCGGGGATGGGCTGCTTTCCTTCTTCGGCATGTTTACGATAGTTGAGTCCAATACAGATGATGTCGACGGGATCAAGCGGTGCGAGCAGTCGCTCGACGACGACAGTTTCCCCCGTGTCGTGGAGTTTTCCGAGGAGGTCCCCCTCCAGTCGGGTGGTGTGGGAGCCATTGTGCTGCCGGCCGAGATGAGTCGCTCCGGACGAATCGACAAAGCGGATAATTTTCATCATGCTCTCGCAAAACCAAAGAACCGAGTGTGCGGCGGGCGACCGTCGTCTCGTGGGAGCGTGTCTGCACGTCGCGACTGCGGAGGAGACAATATCAGATCGCCGCCGCAACGCGCAAGTCGTTGGCCGTCGTCATTGGGCGGAAGCGGCGTGATGCGGTCACTGCGAGGGACGATCCGCCGGTTCCAGCGAACGGAGTTCCCTGGCAAGGGAACGTCGTCCAAACCTTCGACGTGAGGATCGAGTGTCGTGTCGTTCAACAATTCAACGACAACGGGAGCGAATCAACCGATAGATTTCACGCTTCGCGACATCGCCCAGATGATTGATCATTCGCTTCTGAAGCCGACGCTGAGTGTTGCCGAGCTTGAGGCCGGCTGCCGATTGGCGCTTGAGTCTGACGTGGCCAGTGTGTGCATTCTCCCTTACGCCGCGAGGCGGTGCGCGGAGATATTGGCGGGCAGTTCCGTCAGGACGAGCACCACAATCGGTTTTCCGCATGGCGGCCATGCGACGTCGATCAAGGTCGCCGAAGCGCGGCAGGCGCTCGCCGATGGTTGCGAGGAGCTTGATGTCGTCGTGAACATCTCGCAGGTCTTGAGCGGCGACTGGGATTATGTGGAGACGGAACTCGCTGCGATCATTGCCCCGACTCATGATGCGGGCCAGAAAGTGAAGGTGATCTTTGAGAACTGTTACCTTGAGGACTCGCACAAGATCCGTCTGTGCGAAATCTGTACAAACGTGGGGGCCGACTGGGTGAAAACATCCACAGGGTATGGGTCGGGGGGCGCGACGATTGAGGATTTGAGATTAATGCGGGCTCACAGCGGACCGGGCGTACAGGTCAAAGCTGCTGGCGGCGTGCGCGACTTCGCCAGGCTGCTCGAAGTTCGCACCATCGGGGTCACGCGCGTCGGCGCGACGGCGACACAGGTGATTCTCGATCAGTGCCGCGCCGCGCTCGCAGGGACATGGGGCGTTGGATCCGGCCGGAACGAAGGAGAATATTGAATCACTGCTCGTTTCTGTGCGGCAATCAGCGAGCGCCGGTCATTCGGCCATCGGACGAGTCGACGATCAAGTCGGCAGCTTCGGAATGCCGAATTGATGGATAAGTCGACTTGAGTGTGCGCACCGATGTCATTGCCGGAAGAGGGTTCGGACCCACCGGGAGGATGGCCTTTCTGGCGCATGGTGGTTACAACCGGCATATTCTGCCTGAACATCCGATGGGTTGGAAGCTCGGCCTTCCAACCTTCTTTCGTTTATCGATCCCACGATGCGTTAAGTTGCGCATCATGTCGATCGCTGCAACATGTGCGCGCAACTGGTCATGGACGACCCGAGTCGCACGACGTCCGGGAAGAGGGAAGGGCTGAGAATGAGTGCGGATGCATGGATCACGCTGACGGTGGTGGGGCTTCTGCTTTACGCCATGGTGAGGAACCTGGCCCCGCCGGACTTGTTGTTCCTGGGGGCGACGGCCGTATTGGCGGCGCTGGGAATCATCACGCCAACGGAAGCATTTGCGGGGTTCTCGAACTCCGGAATGCTGACCGTCGCCGCGCTGTTCGTTGTCGTGGCCGGATTGCGTGAAACGGGCACGCTGGATTTCATCGGTCATCGCGTGCTGGGAACCGCCCGCAGTGAACGATCGGTTCTGATGCGGCTGGCGGGCGTGGTGTTGCCCATGTCGGCATTTCTCAACAATACGCCGATCGTGGCCATGTTCGTCCCGGTCGTGATGGATTGGAGCCGCCGCAATCAGGTGTCACCCTCCAAGCTGTTGATTCCGCTGTCCTTTCTGACGATTCTCGGCGGCACATGCACATTGATCGGGACATCCACTAACCTGGTTGTGAACGGCCTGATGATTGAGAATGGCCTTCCGGGGATGAGCCTGTTCGAAGTCAGCAAGGTGGGCATCCCCTACGCGCTGATCGGCGTCGGGTACCTGTTTCTGTTTGGCCGAAAACTGCTCCCGGACCGGAAGGAGCTGCTGGAACAGTTGGGCGAGTCGCGACGCGAGTACCTCGCCGAGATGCTCGTGCAGCCGGGGTGCCGTCTGATCGGTCAATCGATTGAGAGCGCCGGTCTGCGACAATTGCCGGGACTGTTCCTGATCGAAATCGATCGAGACGGCAAACTCATTGGTCCCGTGGGGCCGGACGAAGTGATTGAGTCTCAGGACCGCCTGGTGTTTGCCGGAATCGTTAACAGCATCATTGATCTGGAGAAGATTCCGGGACTTGTGCCGATTGCAGACCCGGATTACGAAGTTTCTCCGAAGGCGCAGCGGGGCCGACGTCTGTGCGAAGCAGTGATCTCTGAGACGTCTCCGCTGGTGGACAAGACGATCCGGGACGCCGAGTTCCGGGCAACGTACGGCGCCGCAGTCGTGGCGGTGCATCGTGCCGGGAGACGCGTGGAGAAGAAGATCGGCGACGTGGTTTTGCGGCCTGGCGATACGTTACTGCTGCAGGTACGGCCGCATTTTTTGCGGGCGTATCGGCATGATCCCGCATTCTACCTGGTCAGCCATGTCGAGAACTGGCGTCCGCTGCGGCGGGATCGGGCGTGGATTTCGCTCGGGTTGTTCGCCGGCCTGATCGCGCTGATGACCACGGACGCGATTCCGATCATTATCGCGGCCACGCTCGCCGCCGTGGCGATGGTTGGACTGGGCTGCCTCTCGTCGGGCGATGCGCGCCGCAGCATCGAGTGGCAAGTGTTGATCACCATCGCGGCGGCTTTCGGCGTGGGATCGGCGCTGCAGAATTCCGGGGCGGCGGCCGCCGTCGCCGAGACGCTGGTCGAAGCCACGAGCGCCTGGGGCCCCATTGCCGCCCTTGCTGTCATCTACTTCCTTGGGTCGATCATCACGGAACTGATCACGAACAATGCAGCCGCCGTGCTGATGTTTCCGTTCTGCCTGGAAACAGCCAAGCTGTACCAGGTCGACTCGCGGCCGTTTCTGATGGCTCTCGTGTTGTCGGCCTCTGCCAGTTTCATGACCCCCATCGGCTATCAAACCAACATGATGGTTTATGGTCCGGGCGGATACCGGTTCAGCGACTTTCTCCGCATTGGCGCTCCATTGAACCTGCTGTTGTGGATCGCCGCCGTCATCCTGATCCCACGCTGCTGGCCGTTTTGAATTTCCGTTTGAGGAATGCCGTTCGACGGCGCCCTGCCGCGGTTGTGTGGTTGGGTTGCATAGAGCGGGGGGCAGGTCCGGAATCCTGCGAATCGACCGACTGACAGACGATGGCAGGACACACAAACGATGGGTCTCGGAGGGGGCGTTTCCCGCATCGACTGGCATCCTTCGGGAGGAGCCACTGGGGCCATTAAGCGATGCCCTCCGCTTAAGAGCGGGCGCGGAGATTGTTCTTCAGGGCGAGCATGCCCTGTCGGTTCATCACCCGACGCATGAGCGAGTGATTGCGAGTCGAATCCTGTCTGATGCGTCAGGTGATGAATGCTTTACCGCTCATCCAATTCCAATGGAATGGCGTGCCGCTTCACTTCTGGTCATTCCTGAGTGGCGGCAGGTTCGGGTTCTGTCGTGGTCGATGTGGCCTTCTTTGGAGCGGTAGGATCGTCGGAACCGGCGTCGGCCATGCCGTTTACCGGGCAACTTGCCGTCTGCAGAATCTCCTGTGTGTCATCGTCCTGCACGAAACCCACCAGCTGCAGTTGGGAAATTTTGACATTCAGCAGGGGGAGGCTGCCGCCCGAGCGGGCGTTCGCCAACTGAATCCCTTCTTCGATATTGGCCAGAATATCATCGACGGCGATGTCGGCCTCGTAACTCAACGCCCCGTCCTTGGCGATCACGCCGTTGGATCCGCCGGGCATGAAGCGGACGACCATTTCGTGGACGCGGATGCCGTTGGGAGCGGGGTAATGAATACTCTCCTCCGCCAGACACAACCGCAAGCGCCAGTTCTCAGGATACTCGTCCGTGCCGTCGACACGCGCGGTGACGTGAATTGATTTGCCGTCAGCGGACATGTCGGCAGTCAAGTCGATCGACAGCTCGCTGGTTTGATTCAGCAGCGGTGAAATGGCCTGCTGGAGTGTTCCGAGGACAAGGCCGCTGTGGATGAACTGGTCTCCCCCGATGGCCGGTCCGCGGATTCCATTCAGATAAATCATCGGGGTCCCCTGGATCGCATAGTAATCGCGACGCTGTTCCCCGTCGGGAACAGTCATGGGATCAGGACCAGGGATATGCTGGTGGTAACGGAGCATGACGAACCGCGATTGCGGGTAGATGGTTTGCAACGCACTTGTGGCGATATCGCCGGCGACGCAGGGAGGGCACGATGCCCCAGTGAAGAGCTCGCCGAGCACAACCTGCTGATTCTCGAGTGCATCCCCCACGGGCTCGCTCCCTTCGGGCAGGCGGCGGACGACGCGTTGGAAGATCCCGTCGAGGTGGTCATCCAGATCGCGCAGATTGCGGCCCGACTTCATCCACAACTCAGCGACTTTGGCGTGATCGCCGGGGATGGCTGGGATCGCGACGAGTTCGGCGAACATTTCGACGGCCTCGTCGAGTTTTCCCTGTCTCTCGAAGACGTCAGCGAGTTTCGCAGTCGCCAGGAAGTTGAACAGATTCTCGTCGTGAACTTCTCGCAGAAGGGCAATGCCCTGGTCTCGGGTGGCTTCCGCGTCGACAAGCAGCAGGCCGCGCGTCGTCTGCAAGCGATCCTTCACAGGGGGGGACGCCGTGTCTCCGAAGCCCTTTTCAGCTGCCTCCAGGTGCTTCATCGCGACGTCAGGGGACGCGCTCCGCAATGCGAGCGTGAAGGCGATCTCCATGTTCGCGAAGTCGACGACCCGATTGCCCCACACCGCTGCTGCGGCGAGGTAGTTGTCAAACAGCATGGCCGGATCGACGTTCTGTTGCGGCTGCCGCTGAAGACTGGTGAGAATCTGGTGATTGAGTTGAAACCCCAACGGAGATGACTTCAATTGCTGGCTCAATTTCAGCAGATTGGGGATCATGTTCTCGTCCTGCTTGATGGACGAGATCTTGTCGAAATCGGGATCCGGCTCGCGGAAATTGCTTTGATCGAGTGATTCCGCTTTGGCGGGGACCAACGAGGCAAGATCGATCCCCACGTTGCCGGAATCGGCACTGCCCCGCACCTGACCGTCGGCAAATGTCCCGCGAAAATCGAGCACGCGACCCGAGGGATCTCCGAGCGTCAGATGCACGTCGTTACCGACAATTTCCGACGATTGCAGCGTCCAGTTCAGCGGTGACTCACCGATCGTCTTGACTTCGTAGCCCGTCTCTGACGGTGTGATCTCCAGGAGCATTCCCAGGATATTGCCGCCGAAGCCATGAAGAGCCAATGCCCAGTGCCCTTCGAGTGACGTGCGAGACGGCGTCGCCGGCTTGGACGCGGCTGAGGTCGTGCCCTGAGCGGCGCCGCCGGAGAGCGACGCATCACCAGGCTTCGCCGCAGAAGACGCAGGATGGTCATCCGATGCGGCATGCTCGGATTCCCCAGCGGAGGGATCAGCCGTGCCGCCGCCGGAGCAACCGGGGAGCGACACCAGCAGGAAAAAGACAGGAAGGAGCCAAAGGCTTCGCACGTTAACCATGAGGCGCTCGTTGTGGGGGAACTAGGCGTTCTGGCCGCCCGTTTCGGCCGATGAGACGGGAATAACCTGTCCAACTATAGATCGCGCTCGAAGGACTGTCGAGATGCTGAGTATCACAGATTATTGCGGCCGTTGCGATCAGTCGCCCGTGATTATTTCCACATGAGATGTCAGCCGCACAGCGCGTCCCCCGATTGTGGGCGGCGACGTGGCAAACTCGCGATATCGGGGAACCCGGGAGGGATCGATCACGGCCGTTTCGCCTCGCGAACCATGACGCCAGTATCCTCGCTGGCCCGCCGTGAGCAATTTTCGATACCCGAGACTCAGCCGGCCCATCGTCCAGCGACCGTTGATATCTTGCAGCGGGCGGACGACGACGTCTCCCGACGCGTTGCGATAGCGCATCGCGTCGATGCCCACGGGACCGAAATAGCCGCGCTGCTGGATGATTCGGGCCGCGTCAACGGCTGCGGAAACGGCGTTCCGCCAGGCCGGGTCGTCGTCCCACTCTGGAGTAAACTCGCTGCCGCGAAAACGACCCGCATCATCGACGAGCAGCTGCGTGAGTCCCTCGACGCATGGTGGGTCGCCGTTCGGGGGAATACGGATCTGGACACCGATTTCGTCGATCCGGTCGACCCAGGGTTCGACGAACAAGTGTTGTCCGGCCTGAAGGCGTCGCTGCGCCCAGTTCATCAGGGACGTTCGATCAACGTCACTTCCGCTCAGATGACGCCATCGTTCACGGGACGAGTGACTGAACTCCGCCTTGACGACCCAACCCGGTGCCGTTCCCGAAATTCGATCGATTGCTTCCATCAGTTCCGCCATCGTCTCCGCGGCCGCAGCGTCCGGGAGTCCCAGCCCCCAATCGACTTCCAGCTGGTGGGAAAATCGCCGTGAGTTGGTCAGGCGTACGACGTCCAACGGCGGAGCCTTGATGCGGGCCCCCACCGCACGCCCCCAGCGAATGATCTCCTCGGTCCACCCCCAGGGGACGAGTTCACACCCCGAGGGAACGTCCGAAAGTTGCGAGATGGGACGCACACGGGGCAACCCGTGTTGTTGCATTCGGTCAAAGAACGTGCTGTCAACCGGCTCCGGACACCATACCCTGTCGTCATCATCGGCGATCGGGATCCAGACGGGAGCGAGTTCCGCGACAACCCGCTGTAAGGCCGCGGCCGAAGGAGAATTGCTTCGCCGGGCAAGCTGCGTCTCGAAATCAAAGTTTCCGACAAACAGACGAG
>JAHBXU010000016.1 GCA_019636315.1 Planctomycetaceae bacterium
GAACGCGGCGGTAGCTGCCCCCACGCGTGTCAGTGTCCACTCTTGTGATACCAGCATCGCGGTCATGGTGCGATAATCAGGGTTGTTCCCCGTCAAGCGTGGCACCACATGGGTGACCTGATAGGTGTCGAAGCTCGTCTTCCAGAACTTCGACTCGGTCGGATAGGTCTCACGATCACCCGGAGTCAGGCGCAGGGCATCCCGCAACCGCTTGTGCTGGGCGATGAGGTCGGCTGCACCCTGTCCACGGTAGAGTTCCAGTCGCTGGTCAATGAAGCATTTTTCACCCACCCAGATCAGGAAGTCCCCTTGTGAGGGAGACAGATTGAAGGCCCGGTTGTTGGGAGAATCTTTGAGCACTTCGGCATAGCTGTCGAGAATCCCCTGCAGTTCCGGCTTGATGCCCCAGCCGATGGTCGCGCTATCAATCGGACGCAAGCGGCCCACCACAATCAGCAACGCCAGTCCAAACAGTCCCAGCACGGTGATAGCCCGGCCACCGCGGGAAAAGACCAGCCCGCGCGGACTCGTGGTGTATTCCAGCGAGTAATTCGCGGCATACCATGACTGACCGGCCAGGGTCGCCACCCCGCAACTCACTAGTGCTGCAACCGGCAACTGTTGTGCGGCTCCGATGGCCAGCAACACACTCCCCAGCCACATGACCGCCAGCCCGATATCGAGCCGTTTGAGATTGGCAATCTGCAGGCCCAGGGCAATCGCAATCATCACCAGCGACAGCACATTCGAGACCTGCCACTCGCTGAGGAACTGGCTCGACCACAGCGGAAAACTCCACAGAATCGGACCGGCCACTGTCCCCGCATAACTGCGAACTGCCGGATAGTACGCCCCATACAGCGTGAAGGGAGAGGCCCAGGCCTGCCACAGATTGGGATTGAGCATCAGGGCGGCCGCGCTCAATCCGGCGATCTGCCAGAAGGTTTTGCGTTGGGCCGCTGTCAGTCCTTCCTGAGAGCCCAGTTTGGCTCCGAGTGTATCCCCGATCCCATACAGCAACAGGCAGACAGGACCGATCCACGCTCGAGGATCGACATTCGACCAGACGGCAATCAACACGGCAAACGCCCAGACTGGACAACGACCCGTTGAACGCCACATCCACCACATCCACAACAGGCCGGTCAGCCCCAGCAGCGTCATGATCTGCGGCAGAGCCCCCAACTGGGAATGCCAAGCCACCAGGGTCAACGCCGCACAAATGGAACCCCACCAGGTAGACAGCCCCGGACGTGTGATCTGCACGAGTCCCCACAGGCCCACCCCCGCCAGCAGGGCCTTGAGCCCCGACACCGCCAGAAAGCCACCGGCGTTGTAAGTCGTCGCGAGCAGAAGATCGAACAGCCAGTGCAGATTGATCCACGGACGGTCCGCCACGGTGTAGCTGAAGACATCCTTCGCCGGGGGTAAGAGTCCGTTGGACAGCAGGTATTGCCCGGTTTTGATATGGACCAGCGTCTTGCTGTCGGTGATGAGAAAGCTGGCGAACAGCACGCCCAGCAAAATCACCGCCCACTGCATGACGAAGTCGCCCCGCTCGGCCTCTTCGGCCACAATTTCCGGGGTCAGCGGTTCCCATTCGGGCAGTCCCGTCTCTGCGGCTCCCCCGGCGGGGATCGCACTGGGAGTGGCGGCACTCGCTGTTTCCGGAGCGGGCGTATCGGCGACGGGCTTGGGTTCGGAAGTGTCAGACACAGCAGTCCAGACCTGAAGAGGTTGGTCCGCAGAAACCACTGATCATCCGACGGGCAGGCTGCCTGTCGCACATCAATTGCGCGCGATTTCCACGGCGGAGTGAGTACGGGTGAACCATCCGCCGCAGCAGGAATTCCAGACCTGCCCCGGTGGCACGTGCATGGTAAACGAGTCACCGGGACCACAGCAAGGAGCGGTCTCTGGCAGGGGCCTGTCCCATCAGATTTTCCGACGGCAACAGTATCTGGAGCGAACAGATCGACTCAATGCCCCGCCAGTCTGAGAGAGACCGGCAGTCACAATTGATCTAACCGATACGATCCTTACCCACCCAAGGTCGCAACACCGCGGGGATTTCAATCGAGCCGTCCGCCTGCTGGTAATTTTCCAGAATCGCAATCATCGCCCGTGTCACAGCAATCGCAGTGCCATTCAGCGTATGAACGTACTGCGTCCCCTTCTGATCCGGTGAGCGGTAACGAATTCCCAACCGCCGCGACTGGTAGTCGGTGCAGTTGGAGGCCGAAGTGACTTCGCCGAATTCGCCGTTGGCCCCTCGCCCCGGCATCCAGGCTTCGAGGTCATATTTCCGATATGCCGGACCGCCCAGGTCGCCAGTACAGGTGTCGAGAACGCGATAAGGAATTCCCAGCCCTTGGTAGAGCTCTTCCTCGATCCTTACGACCATCTCCTGAAACTCGTTGGAGGCGGCTGGATCGTTCACCGTAAAACCGAACATTTCGACCTTGGTGAACTGGTGCACGCGGTAGATGCCCCGCGTCGCTTTGCCGTGGGCGCCGGCTTCGGTGCGGAAGCAGTGCGACAACCCGGCGAATTTGAGCGGCAACTTGTCGATGTCGACGATGTCGTCTTTCATCAGTCCGCCGAGTGTGATTTCGGCCGTGGCGACGAGCGACAGATCGGTCCCTTCGATCGAGTAGATCTGAGCTTCAGGCCCCCGCGGGTTGAAGCCGATCCCTTCCAGCACTTCATCGCGCGCGAGGTCCGGCGTCGTGAACAGCGTGAACCCCCTGCTCCGCAGCTTTTGAATGGCATACTGAACGAGGGCCATTTCCAGGAGGACGGCTTCGTTCTTCAGGAAGTAAAACCCATGTCCGGCCACCTTGGCGCCCGCTTCAAGGTCGAGCAGGTCGAGTTCGTGCATGAGCTCGACATGGTCTTTCGGTGGGAAGTCGAACTGCGGCTTCCGCCCGACTTCGCGGAGCACGACATACTCCGCTTCCGCTCCAACCGGCGCGTCCGGATGTGTCAAGTTGGGAACGCGCGCGAGCTCGATTTTCAGATCGACCTCGATCTGTTTGAGAGCCGTTTCGTTTTCTCCCACCTGAGATTTGAGCAATTTCCCGCGTTCGATGAGCGCGGGCCGCTCTTCCTTGGACGCCTTCGGGATCTTGCCGGCGATCTCATTCTGCTCGCGCCGGATGGTATCGCCGACCGAGATCAATTCGCCGCGCTGATTGCGCAGGTCAACGATCCGCGCGATGTCGCAGGGGACGCCGCGATTGCGGCAATTGGCCTCGACGGCATCCGAGTTGTCGCAAAGGTATTGCAGGTCGAGCATTTGCAGGAAACAGTGGTGATGTCTTGGGCAACATCGTTTAGCCGCACATTTTACAATGTGCGGCTAAACGACTGTGCGGCTAAACGGAAATGCGGTTTTACGCCCCCAGCGCGGCCCACAAGTGGGCGCTGGCGGTGGTGCCGTGGTGGAAGTCGTCCAGGTGAAAGTGTTCGTTCGGGCTGTGGAGGTTGTCGCTGTTGCGGCCCCAGCCGAGAAGGAGTGTATCGACTCCCAGAATCTGCTTGAAAGAGCTGACGACCGGGATCGTCCCTCCTTCGCGGATCATGACCGGCGGTTGTCCGAAGCCGGCTTCGACCGCCTGCCGCGCGGCTGCCATGTACGGGCTCGATGTGTCGCAAAGGACGGCGGGAGCTCCGTGATACGAGCGAAACTCCATCCGCACCCCGGAGGGACACTGCGAGCGGAGGAATTGTTCGAGCGCCTGCGTGAGTTTCACGGGATCCTGGTGGGGGACGAGGCGGCAGGTAATTTTCGCGGTCGCCCTGGCGGGAACGATCGTCTTCGGCCCTTCGCCCTGATATCCGCCAAAGATCCCGTTGACGTCGCAGGTTGGTCGCGCCCAACGGCGTTCGAGCGTTGAGTAGCCGACTTCTCCCGTCAGGGCGTCGATTCCGAGCGATGCGCAATACGCGGATTCGTCGAACGGCAAGGCGGCGAAGGCACTCCGCTCTTCGTCCGTCAGCGGGACGACGGCGTCGTAGAAGCCGGGGATCTGGATGCGTCCATGGGAGTCGTGTAACCGGCTGATGAGTTGGCAGAGCACATTCGCCGGGTTGGCGACGGCGCCGCCAAATACGCCGCTGTGAAGATCCTGCCGCGGGCCGTGCACCGTCACCTCACACGCCAGAATCCCTCGCAGGCCATAGGTGATGGCCGGGATTCCGTTTCCGTATTGGGCCGTGTCGCTGACGACGGCGACATCGCAGGCGAGACGCTTTTTCTGATCGGCGAGAAACCGCTCCAGATTGTTGGAGCCGACTTCTTCTTCACCCTCGATGACAACCTTGACGTTGACTGGCAACCGACCAACCGTCTTCAGCCAGGCGGCAATCGACGCCATGTGTGTAAAGACCTGCCCCTTGTCGTCCGTGGCGCCGCGGGCGAACAGGCAGCCGTCACGAATCGTCGGCTCGAAGGCCGGCGTCGTCCATTCATCGAGCGGATCGGGAGGCTGGACGTCGTAGTGCCCATAGATGAGTGCCGTCGGGGCGCCTTCCGCCTGTGTCCACTCGGCGTAAATGATGGGCAGCCCGGCCGTCTCGACAAGTTCGGCATCGCACCCGCTCGCCGCCAGATGTGCGAGGACCCATTGGGCGGCCGCGCGGCAATCCCCGTGATGACGGGAATCGGCGCTCACGCTCGGAATTCGCAGCAATTCCTGCAACTGCCCGACACGATGGCTGCGATTTTCCTCAAGGGCGCGCAGGACGGCTTGGATTTCGGAGTCGTTCATGGAACCCTCGCTGCGGAATGGGGCGATGTGCGTCAGATTAGCCGATCCCCCGCGCAAGTCGAAGGGCAGTGCTGCCCTTCACGAGCGAAGGGAGGCAGAAGCAGATTTCGGTACGGGTGTGAAGCCGCATGGTCCGCGGGAGGGGCACGCTCGAAGTCCGACGTCCGCGCCTCTGTGCACGACCATCACGTCAATCACTCCCAGGCCGACGGCTTGGGAGTGGCCGTCGCGGCAACCCCGCATGCCGGACGCATCGTGGAGAATTCCTTCTCCCAATCCCGGGCGCCGCTCAACCGCGCTCTCGCAATTCAACCTGACATCACCCGGCAGTCCGCAGGAGCGGCGGAAATGCTGTTGGCAACTTGCGGCATGGGTGGGTTCCCCAAGTCACCCATTCCAGATCGAACGTTTTCCAGGCACTGAAGGTGCGCATACGCGACTGACCGCGTCTCTCTGATGAGCGGCGTTGTCCGCTGTCGTCGTTCCAAGGTGTGCCTCAGGAGAGGCTGCCGACCGGTTCTGCCTCGCGCGGCACGTCGCTGCTGAAGACGTGATCGGCGGGTTCAAACTCCGACGAGAACAGTCGAACCTGCGGCTGTGGCGGTGAAACCCTGCGAAGGCGGCGTCGTTCTGCGAGATGTCCGAATCGAACCCCGCGGCGACTGGCCTGGTGGGGGACCTTCGCAATCAGCGCCAGGTCGCCGCCGATCGTGACGAGTCGGCCGAGCCTGGAATAGCCCAGCCGCACGCAACTGCGAAGCGAGGCCTGATTCGTCCAATCGACGGTGGAAACAAGTCGCGAAACGCCTTTGACTTCCAGGCCCTGCAGGGCGAGTCCCATGACCAGGCCGTGAAGTCGCAGGCCGCGGTAGGAGGGATGTGTGAATCCGTTGTACATGTAGGCGACGTCGGCGGGGAACGACATGGGGACGCCGAAGTTGTGTGCACCTTCGATGCAATCGAGCGCGTACCAGCCATAGGCGGCCAGACGATCGCCTTCCAGAGCGGCGAAGCACAGGTCGCGGCCTGCTTCAATGCGCTCGGAGAGTTCGGGGGCGAGCTTTAGTTCCGGATTGCGTGAGTACGCCCGCACTTCATCGGCGGTCAGAAAGCGGAACGTGAAGCGCGAATCAGGCCGCTGGAGTGAAGCGAGTTGTGCGCTCTCGAGCCAGACGACTTCGACCACCTGTAGGCCGATGATCAGCTTGCCGACGCGATCGACGATGGATTCGGCCGCCGCCCGTCCGCCGAACGCGGTACGTGTTTCCCTCAGACGAGACGTGACGGCTCGAAGTTTGGCAATCATAGGAGGAGATGCAGCGTCTTTCGGGGAGGTGAAAACGGGGCGGCAAAGGGAACCCACGTCGAGACAATCGTAGGTCATGTCGAATGCCTCCGGCGGATCGGAGGAACACTCGCACAGGACGCGCGCAGGTCACACCGTCCAGGTGAATGTGCTATAACGATCATCCCGTCCACATCGATTATCGGAGTTCGACGTTCTATCGGTTTCACGAAGTCAACGTGCCTCGTTCTTCCAGTGGTTGCAACCGCCGGTCCTGATTGAGACCGTCCGCCCAATACGCTCCGTCAACGTCCGAATCGCGACGTTTATCGCGTTGGAGCGAATTCCATCCGTCAAATGACGAATTTCGCGGTAAGTTTTCGGGAAGCAACACGTTGACTCAACAGGTCGATCCCTTACAGACGAACCTGTGCTAATCAGTGGTCGATCCAGGATTGCCACCATGAGCCGAGATTGGGCGATCAGAATTCGCAAGTCGTGGCGTCGTTCGGCGCGTCGCCATCGCCGGCCGTCGGCACATGGGACGAACAGCGTGCGGACCGAGGCGCTGGAGACGCGCCTGCTGCTCAGTGCGCAAGCCGCCGAGACGGCGTCTCCCGCAGCGTTTGATGCGGGGTTCTATTATTGGGTCGGCGACCGACAGGTTCCGCTCCTCGTCCCGACGACGGGATATGCGGTTGCTGCATCAACCAGTGCTTCCACGGCGGGAGTGTTCTTGCCCACCGAGTTCCGTAGTCCCGACGGGAGTTCCCGGCTTTGGCTCACAGACCAGGTGTATGTCCGGTTAACGTCCGCCGCACCTGAGACGCTCTTTACGCCGGAAAACGGGTTCAGCGGTTTTGAACGCGTTCTCGGAACGCCCGATGAGTACGTGGCGACGGTCACGGCGGGTGTGGCCGCGTCGCTCAGCGTCGCCAATGCGCTGCACTCGGCGGCGGGGGTTGCGTTCTCCCATCCGAATTTTCTGTTGGAGATGTGGACGCACTCGAACGATCCCATCTATCCATCGCAATGGAATCTGCACAACACGGGGCAATCTGGCGGTACACCGGATGCGGACATCGATGCGCCCGAGGCATGGGCCATCACGAAAGGATCTCCGGACATCGTGGTCGCCGTCCTCGACGTCGGCACGCAGCTCAACCATCCGGATCTGGTCAATAACCTGTTTGTGAATACGGGAGAAATCCCCGGCAACGGAATTGACGATGACGGCAACGGCTGGATCGACGATGTGCATGGACTCGATGTGGCGCCTGACAAAAACAACACCAACCAGATCGAACACGACGGCGATCCCTCTCCCGGGAACCAATATGACAATCATGGCACGGCCGTGGCCGGCGTGATTGCGGCCGAGGCGGACAACGGCATCGGCATCAGCGGCGTCGCCCCTGGTGTCAAACTGCTGGTGGTCCGCCTGGGAGAGTCCAACAGCAGTGGATCGTTCTCCATTACCGTAGCCAGCATGGCGGCCGCCGTGTATTACGTCGCCGGTCGAACGGCGAACGGCTTGGGGACGTGGCGAGGCGCGGACGTCGCGAATCACAGTTACGGCACCGGATCGGAGATCCCTGCGATGACAGCCGCCTTCGAATGGGCGGCGACAAATGGCCGCGGCGGACTTGGTCTGGCGAACTTCGTTTCTTCCGGCAACGGCGGGGGAAGCACCGTCAGCTTTCCCGCCAACCTGAGCACGACGATCGCTGTCGGCGCGACTGGGAATAACGACGTTCGCTCCTCCTACAGCCAGTACGGCACGGCCCTCGACTTTGTCGCTCCCGGCGGAAACGGGCCTGATTTCGGATACATCTGGACGACAGACCGCACGGGGAGCAACGGCTACGTCTCCAGCGACTATGTCGGCATGAACGGGACGTCGTTTTCTGCGCCGACGGCTGCGGGGATCGCGGCGTTGATGCTCTCGGTCGATCCCACGTTGACGTTCCAGCAGGTCCGTCAGATCATGCGGGACACGGCCGATCGTAACAAAGTGACGGGCGTCACGTTCGATTCCTCGGGGTTCAATCTCGAGTATGGATACGGCTGGCTGAACGCGCACAGCGCGGTGGTTGCCGCTCAGGAGTTCAATGCGCCTCCCCCTGTCACTCCGCCCGCTCCCGTCACGTCGTACGACGATCTCGTGTTCCAGCGCGGTGACGGCACCTGGGTCATCGTCGCATCCAACGGAACGCAGTTCACAACGACAGCTTCCGCACAGGCCAACATCAGCGGCGCGGTGTGGGGCGACTGGGTGTCCGGGGATTTCAACGGCGACGGGCGGGAGGACGTGGCTGCGCGAAATCAAACGACCGGGCTGTGGACTGTGGGGATTGTCGGTGATTCCGGTCTGGCGCTTTCGACGTGGGGATCGTGGACGACGGCAAAGACGTGGGGCAGCATTCTCGTCGGCGACTTCAATGGCGACGGCCGCGCCGACATCGCAGGCCGCATCGAAGATGCGGGCGATGGCCGCTGGTTCGTCTCGCTGTCCACCGGCAGCAGTTTTCAGACGAATGTGTGGGGTGGATGGACGACAAACCGCGAATGGGGGCATGCGGCTGTCGGCGACTTCAACGGCGACGGGAAGGACGACATTGTCGGCCGTATTGAGAACGCCGGGGACGGCCGCTGGTTTGTGGGCCTGTCAGACGGGTCGCGGTTCATGACCTATTACTGGCAGACCTGGTCGACGAACGTCGTGTGGGGTCCGGTCGAGGTGGGCGATTTCAATGGCGATGGACGCGCGGACATCGCGAGCCGCGTACAGTCATCGACGGACGGGCGATGGTTTCTGGGGTTGTCCACCGGTTCCAGTTTCACCACGATCGTGGGGAACAACTTCGCGCCCGGCAGCGCGTTCAGTCACGTGCATGTCGGCGACTTCGACGGCGATGGCGACTCCGAGATTGCCACGAGACTTGCGGCCGACGGTCGCTGGTTTGTCTTCAACCTCACCGGCAGTTCGTTCAGCAGCCAGCAATGGGGTTCCTGGGCGACGTCCGCTTTGTGGAAGAACTCCGCGGCAGGCGACTTCAACGGCGACGGGCTGTTCGACATCGCCGGTCGCAATGAAGTCAATGGGAAGTGGTACGTGGCGATCTCGACCGGCACGTCGTTCACCAGCAGCATCTGGGGAGATGCGGACACGCTCAATTGGAACTTCGCCGCGGCCGGAGAGTTTGTTTGAGCCGCGAGCGCCCCCGCGCGTATGCCCGTCCGACGACGTGCCCTGAGCGTGAGCGGACGTTGGTGCGCATCATGCCGCGTCACGGTCGATGCACCGTGCTCCTCAGAGATCCACGCAGCGATGGGTCTGAGTGAGCCTTCTTCCCCCGTCGTGACGAAATCGCGTCTCGCCAGCAAAAAAGTTGAGCGCTCGCGCGTCGAATCGCGTATGGAAGACCGTCAAAGGAAATCCGGCCCCGTCGTCGGCAGGAACTCGTGGACCTGACGCTCCGGAGCACGGTACTTCAATCGAGACGAGTCGCGGCGACGTTGCCCCCTCAAACGCTGACCGCAACCGTCCGGAAATGCTGGTGTGTCTTAACGCATGGTTGGGAAAAGGCTTACGAGTGGGCTTCTCGTTTGGCGCCTCCGTTCGACGCTGAAGGCGCCAGCGGAAAGTCCGTCACGCGGTCCCCTTCTGCCGCATTGTCTCGTGACACATGGGGGCTAAGAAATGCCATCGCTGTAAGTTGAGATGTTGGATACCGCGGCACACCGTGTTGCCTGGGAGTTCGTCGCGAACTCTCAGGTCGGAAACGCATTCCACAACCCGGACTGGCGTTGACCAATTGTTTGCATCGATTCCGGTTGATAGCCTGATGAGACGATCCCGTCTGATCGGCCTTCGCACCCTTCGAGGATGAGCCCCCTGATGAATGGCCCGCAAGCAGCGCAACTCTCGTCGGATGACGTCCAGCGGATCGATGCACTCCGGGACGCGCACGCGCGGCTGCGGGCCGAACTGGCCCGTGTGATTGTTGGACAGACGGAGGTGATCGACCGTCTGGCGATTTGTTTGTTCGCCCGGGGACACGCGCTGCTGATGGGGGTGCCCGGACTGGCGAAGACGCTCCTGGTCAGCAAGCTGGCGGAGACGATGTCGCTCAAGTTCAGCCGCATCCAGTTCACCCCGGATTTGATGCCGATGGACATCACGGGGACCGACATTTTGCAGGAGACGGACGAGGGACGCCGCGTGTTCCAGTTTGTGCACGGGCCGATCTTCGCCAACATCATCCTGGCAGACGAGATCAACCGCGCCCCCCCGAAGACGCAGGCCGCCATGCTGGAGGCCATGCAGGAACACAAGGTCACCGTGCTGGGCAATACCTATACGCTGGACGAGCCCTTTCTGGTGCTGGCCACGCAGAACCCGATCGAGCAGGAAGGGACCTATCCATTGCCGGAGGCGCAGCTCGACCGGTTCATGTTTCTCATTGAGCTCGGCTATCCGAATGAGGAGGAGGAGGTCAAGATCGCCCGGACGACGACCGGAGAGACCCTGCCTTCCCTCAGCCCACTGTTGCATGCCGAGGAGATTCTGGCGTTGCAGCATCTCGTGCGGCGCGTGCCGGTGCCGGATCACATCTATCAATTCGCCGCGAAGCTGGTGCGACGGACGCGGCCCAGTGGGGACACCGCGCCGGACTGGCTCAAGCCGCTCGTCTCGTGGGGCGCCGGGCCGCGGGCCGTGCAGTACCTGATCCTCGGCGCCAAAACACGAGCCGCGCTGCACGGTCAGTACATGGTACGGCTGGAGGACGTCCTCGAAGTGGCCGCCCCGGTGCTCACGCATCGGCTCATCACGACATTCGCCGCGCAAAGTGAAGGGATTGACGCAAAGGCCATCGTGCAGCGGCTGGTGAAGGAGTCGAGAGAGGACGGGTGAACAACATCCAGGGGACCCGCGTCGTGCGTCGAAAGATCGGACAGGTTGAAGTGGGGGAGCGGCACACGCGCGTTGGCGTGTGGTGTGCGCTCGCGACGCGCTTGGTGATCAGTTCAGCATTCTGGGGGGTGACGATCTCCCCAATCCTGGGGGCCGAGGTCGATGGGTTGAATGCAGAGTTCGCGGCGGCGGACATCAACGGAGATCGTGTGCTGTCACTCGATGAGTTCCTCGCACGGCCCGGTGACGACCGGGTTCATCATCGCGACTTTCGACTGTTCGATTTCGACCGCAATGGACGTCTTACGCGAGAAGAGTTTGCGGCGATTCCGGGCGGCGCACCGTCGTCCAAACGCGGCGCAATCCCCGATCCGTTCGATCATCTGGTTGACGCGGCGGTCGCCGCCATGGACGAGTCATTCCAGCAACTGCGCTTGCGCCCATCGGAAGGCATTCCGGAGGAGGTCTTTGTGCGCGTTGTGTTGGGGGCGATCTCACCCGAAGGGCATCAGCGATTTGAGTCGCGGTGGGTTCGACAGGCTGATCCAAACCGGGACGGAAAAGTCTCGACGATTGAAGCACGACGGTTCCTGGAAGTTCAACTTGGAGTTCGAGGGCCGAACGGCGACCTGATTCGTGAACCGGACGGCCGCATCCTCGATGTGGAGCGATTTCTGCGTCTCGACGCCAATGTCAGCGAGGTGCTGGAGCGAGACGAGCTTCGTGATCAGCCGCTTGTCTCGGCCGATCGAAACGGCGACGGCGAAGTCACAATGGCCGAGTTCAGCCATCCAGAGAGTTCGTATTGGTTTGACTCCATCGAGTGGTTTCGCGCGGCGGACACAGACCTCGACGGTCAGCTCAGCGTGAACGAAGCCGAGGCCGCGACAGGGCACGAGCGACACGTACTGATTCCTTTGTGTTTCCGCGCCTTCGACGAAAGCGGAAACGGAAAACTGTCGTTTGACGAGTACCGACTTTCGATGCTGGGCAATCCGATTGCCCCCTGGGAGGAGATGCCCCGCGATGCGAACGACGACCACCGTCTGTCATTCGAGGAGTTTCAGTTTGGTGCATCGCATTGCGAACTGCTGCGTCTGTACTACTTTCACAGGCTGGATGCGAACGGCGACAAGAAGCTGTCGATGGATGAGTTTCCGTTTCGCACTCAGCCGCCGCAAAAGCTGCAACGTCTGGCCGTCGACGGCAGCGAGTTTCGTGAGTTGTTCGCCGACGACAATTACGCCGACATTGGTTCGCCCGCCGTGTCGCCGGACGGCACGCGGATTGCATTTGACGGCCACCTGCGCGGTCAAAGTCTGCGGCAACAGAAGATTCTCATGACGGCGATTGACGGCGGTGATTTTCGCGTCGTCTGCGAGGGGCTGATGCCGACGTGGTCGAAGGACGGCACGCAGTTCTCGTGCTCGCGATATGATCCGTCGGGGATCTGGATCATCAATGCCGACGGCTCGGGAGAGAAACGCATCAGCGACGGATGGGGAGCGCAATGGTCGCCCGACGGCGAACAGATTGCCTTCACGAAGGACAACGGATTGTGGACCTACGAAGTCCAATCCGGCAAGTTTCGCGAGATACTGTCCGCCGCGGCTCATCCCTACCGGCTGATCTATTGGAACAGTTGCTGGTCGCCCGACAGCCGGCGACTGGCGTTCAAAGCGCGGAATGAGGATGGCCACGACGTCGCCAGCGTGAACATGGGACCGGGAGAGGAGCCCGACCTGCGCGTGCACTATTCCAGCCGCCAATCGATCAACGCCGACATGGCCTGGTCAGCGGACGGTACGAAGATTCTGGCGTCACTCGAGCTTCCGGGGAGCGATCGCCAGCTGCTGTGCGAGATCGATACCCGAGAGGAGAAGCCCCCCGCGATTGTGGAAGGCATCGATCGCTCGCTGATCTATTCCGGCTGCTGTCTGACTCCCGATGGCAGTTGGATCATTACGCAGACGGAAGAATGAAGGGCCGGCCGATGAGCAATTCAGGCGATCAGATATGGTGACCGACGGACGCCGCCGCAGTTTTCTGGATCCCCAGGTGCTCTCGCGGCTGGCGGCAGTGCCGCTGTTTGCGCGCCGGCCGATGGTCGGCAATGTGTCAGGGATTCACTCCAGTCCTCACCGCGGGGCGAGCGTCGAGTTCGCCGAGTATCGCAAGTACGTCGCTGGAGACGATCTGCGGCGGCTCGACTGGCGGGCCTATGGACGTTCCGACCGGTTTTATATCAAGGAATTCGAAGCCGACACGAATCTCCGTTGTTGTCTGATCCTCGATACGAGCGGGTCGATGCGGTTTGGCTCGGGGAATGTCACGAAGATCGAATACGCGCGACGGCTCGGCGGTTCTCTGGCCTACCTGGCCGTGCAGCAGGGGGATGCAGTCGGGTTGACGACCGTGGCGGAGGAGATCGTCCGTACCGTGCCGCCGCGGCGCACCCCGTCGCATTTGAGCGGCCTCTTCGACATGCTGGAACAGGCTCAACCTCAAGGAGAGACGCGATTGCCGGAGCGTCTGCACGAACTGGCGGAGACGATCCGTCAACGGGCCCTCATTGTGATCCTTTCGGACTTGTTCGTGGAGCCGACCGCACTCCAGAAAGCCTTTGAGCATCTGCGGTTTCGCAAGCACGATGTGGTGGTGTTTCACTTGCTGGATCCGCTGGAACTGGGGTTCACATTTCAACGTCCGATGCGGTTTCTGGACCTGGAAGGAGGGCCGTCGATATTCGCCGAGCCGAACGATATTTATGACCGTTACCAACAGGCTCTCTCGGAGTATCTGGCCAAAATGACGCGAGTGGTTCATGAGGCGGCGATCGACTATCACCGTGTGAGCATCGACGAGGACTACGAGAAAGTGCTCCGCCACTTTCTCACGGCACGGACCCGTTCGGGAGGGCTGCGATGAGCTTTCTGCAGCCGTTGATGCTGTATGCGCTGCCGGTGATTGCGCTGCCGATCATCATTCACCTCATCAATCAACGGCGGTTTCGCACGATTGAGTGGGGGGCGATGATGTTCCTCCTCGCTGCGAACCGCATGTCGAAGGGGTACGCCCGCATTCGGCAATGGCTGATTCTTGCGGCTCGCACGCTGGCCATCGCCGGACTGATTTTCGCGGTCAGCCGGCCGTTGTCGAGCGGTTGGATGAGCCTCGCGGCCGGCGGGCGCGTCGACACCACCTTCATCGTGCTGGATCGATCTCCCAGCATGCAGCAGGTCGGATTGGCCGGACGATCGAAGTTGGACAGCGGCAGGGAACAACTTGTCCAGTCGCTGGGCATGCTGCGGTCGAATCGCTGGGTGCTGATCGACAGCGCCAATAACCGGGCGATTGAGATCGAGTCACCCGATGTGCTCACGGCGATGATTGAAACGGGGCCGGTGAGCGTCTCGGCAGATCTTCCGGGCATGTTGCAGACGGCCTATGACTACATCCGGGAGAACCGGCCGAGCCGCAGTGAGGTGTGGATGTGCTCGGATGTTCGTCAGCACGACTGGGACGCAGACAGCGGTCGCTGGCAGGTCCTCCGCGACTCGTTTCTCGAACTGCCGCAGACGGTGCGGTTTCATCTGCTGGCATATCCGGACGTGACGCCAGAAAACCGTCGGGTGCGAGTCACCAGTGTTCGTCGTGTCGAGAGTTCCGCCGGGGCCGAACTGCTCATTTCGCTCCGCATCGAACAACAGGCGGCTGCAGAAAACGCCGTCACAATTCCCGTGCAGATCGAGGTCGACGGGGCGCGGTCGGAAATCAACGTGGAATTGATCGGGACCGAGACCGAACTGGTCAACCATGCGATTCCGCTCGGTGGACAACAACTGCGAGGCTGGGGCCGCGTCTCGATCCCGGCCGATGCGAACCCGGCTGACAACGAGTTCTACTTCGTCTTCGATCAACCGGCGCCGCGGAAGACGGTCGTTGTGACCGATGATCCGGACGCAGCGCGTCCGCTCCAGTTGGCGGCGGGGATCTCGCCGGACGCGGCCGTCGCCGTGCAGGTGGAGACGCTGGCGGCCCATGAGGTCGTGGGCTCCGACTGGTCAGAGGTCGCGCTGGTCCTGTGGCAGGCGCCCCTCCCGGAACTTGAGGCGGCCGCCACGATGCAGTCGTTCGTCAATCGCGGCGGACAGATTGTCTTCTTTCCGCCGGACGCGCCGACCGACGCGGAGTTCGCGGGCCTGCGATGGGGCGAATGGCGAGAGATCGCGGAAGAGAACGCGGTGCGAAACTGGATCGGCGATCAGGATTTGCTGGCCAATGCGGCGAGCGGAGCATCGCTGCCGGTCGGTGGACTCCGCATCGTGAGGACCTGCGAACTGCAGGGGGAGCACACGGCGCTCGCGACGCTGCACGACGGCGCCCCGTTGCTCGCGCGGGCGCTCACCGATCTGCGGAATGTGTCGTTTTTCACGACGACGGCGAGCGTCGGCGACTCGTCGCTCGCCCGCGATGGCGTCGTCCTGTATGTGATGATTCAGCGGGCACTGGCCGGCGGCGCGGCATCGTTGGGATCGGCCCGTCAGTTGATTGCAGGGGAGGTTTCCGAGCAAGCAGCGAGTGGTTGGCGGCGTCTGTCTGTTCAGGGAGACGCGGTGACTTCGTCGCAGGCGGTGACGGCTGGCGTGTATGCCGCGGGGGAAGGAGATGGAGATCGGCTGTTCGCGGTCAATCGCAGCTTGGCCGAAGATCGCCCGGCGGTGCTGGCCGATGAGCGCGTGGCGGGGTTGTTCGGCAACCTGGAGTTCGACCGAATCGACGACCGGGCCGGCAGCGGCAATCGACTGCTGGAAGAAATCTGGCGGTTGTTTTTAGCGTTGATGATGGCGGCACTATTCGTCGAAGCCTGCCTGTGCA
>JAHBXU010000160.1 GCA_019636315.1 Planctomycetaceae bacterium
CGATGTGCCTTTCGGGATCACGGCAATCCGGTATGCCGCATCGCCGTTCGCTTTGCGTGCCCTTCCAGCGCTGGGTGAGTTGCCGGAATCCGTGCAACCACTGATGGCAGCCACCAGCACGATGCTCAGTGAAACGTAGCGCATTCGCCATCTCTCCAATGAAATTCGGAGCGCCTCCCGAAATGCCGGAGGAACTGCGGTCGTGGGAGAACTCAAGCCGGTCGTCAACGCGATGAGAGAGCAACCATCCTATCACTCGTCGTGTGACGGACCAACCCATCCGGGTGTTTGCCGCAACGCCGGGTGTCGGAGCGGATTTCGGCAGACACAACTGCGTGGGTGGAGCACTTCCCGTTTTCGACGGGCCCTCGATTGAGGACGAGTGTCGCGCGCGGGGATCTCGCCCCGAGGAGGGCGGGCCGCGCTGCTGTCCTGCACGACGTGACCGGCGACCCGGCGCGGGATCGGTCGTCGAGATCACTGATCGCCCTGGACGATTTAGCCCAGAACACTCTCGCGCAGCGATGTGAGCAGGTTGACGGCGGTGCGGATGTCGGCCTTCTGGCGCTCGCGGTCCTGGGGGATCTCGCGTTCGATCGTCAGCGGACCGGTATATCCGATCTGGGCCAGCGTCCGCAGGTAGGTTTCCATACCGACGTCACCTGCTCCCAGCGGCACTTCCGTGCCCCAGGCGGTGCCGCGCTGTCCTTCCGGCGCCCATTTTCCATCTTTGCAGTGCACGCTGCGGACCAGATGGCCGACCTTCCTGAGGGCCTCGATCGGGTCGCCGGTTCCGTACAGAATCATGTTTGCCGGGTCGAAGTTGATGCGAAGATTGTCGCGGCCGACGTCGCTGATGAACTCCAGCAGATGGTCGGCCGTTTCCTGTCCCGTTTCCAGGTGCACGAACTGGTCATTCCTGTCCGCATGGTCGAGCAGGTCCCGCGTGACGTCCAGCAGGCTTTGGTAGCTGGCGCTGCTGCGGTCTTCGGGCACAAATCCGATATGCAGCCCGACGGCGTCGCAGCCCAGGAGACGGGTGAAATCGGAGATCTCTTTCATCTCCTGCAGGCGCGCCGCGCGGACCGCCTCAGGCACCAGGCCGACGGTCCGGGCGGTTGTGGCAATGTCGGCATAGCTTTCGCCTTCGAACCCGCCGAACACGCAGGTGACCGTGATCCCCGCGTCCGCACAGTTCGCGAGAAACTGCTCCGCCATCTGGGGCGTGCGCGTCTGCTGGTGCGGCGCGTGAACCTGGACGCTGGGAATCTCCAGTTCGCGCGCGACGTCCAGATGGACGCCGAGACCGGCGTCGACAGAAGTGAACACGCCAATCGGCCAACGACTCATATCACGTCTCCTGAGTTGCAGGTTCGAAGAACGTGCATGATAACGTCGACCAGACGAAGTCTCTATCCGACGCGGCACTCCCTTCCCAGGCCCGTGTTGAACGCGGTATGACCTGTCGTATGTCTGAAGATCCCGCTCAGCCGCGCAAGCATGTTGACCCGCAGAACGACGATCCCCCGGGACGAATCTGGGGGATTGGTGCTGCCTTGGCCCTGTTTGTCGCCCTGATTGCGGTGCCGCCGCCCGAAGGGCTTTCCCCAGCGGCGCAACGACTGGCGGCGACGACGGCCGTCATGGCCTTGCTTTGGGTCTGGCAGGCGATTCCGATCGCGGCGACGTCGCTCATTCCGCTGGCCGCGTACCCCCTGTTGGGCATCCAGTCCGCCGCTGCCGTCAGTCAATCGTACATGAACGCCAACATCTTCCTGTTCTTTGGTGGCTTCATGATCGCGCTCGGCATCGAACGCTGGGGTCTGCACCGTCGACTGGCTCTGCACGTCGTGCGACTCATCGGGGGAAGTCCGCGACGGATCGTGCTTGGATTCATGGCGGCGACGGCGTTCCTGTCGATGTGGATCAGCAATACGGCCACGACGCTGCTCATGCTGCCCATCGCGCTGGCCCTGCTTTCCACGCTGGGCGAAATCACAGACACCACGCCAGCCGACGGTCGAGGAGACGAATCGGTATTGCCGCGTCTCGGCATGGGATTGATGCTGGGCATCGCCTATAGCTCCAGTTGCGGCGGTCTGGCGACGCTCGTGGGCACTCCGACCAATATTGCTTTTGTCGGACAATGGCGGGAACTCTTTCCAGAAGCTCCGCAACCGTCGATGGCGCAGTGGATCGTCGTTTTTCTGCCGTTCGCTGTCCTGATGCTGGCGGCTGTGTTCGTCGCGCTGACATGGAGACTCCCGCGACACCTGGGCTCCGATGAGGTCGGTCGTGGATTTTTTATCGAGCAGCTGCGCGGACTGGGGCGTCCTGCGCTGGGCGAATATGCCGTGTTCGTCATCTTCGCAACAACGGCCCTGCTGTGGATCACTCGCGAACCGGTCCGTTTTCAGGTTGCCGGGCGTCTGGAACCACTCACACTTATCCGCGGCTGGGGCCCGTCCTTCGAGCAATGGCTCGTTGACCGGCTCGGCGCCGAGCCCTCGCTGGCTCACGGCGCCCTCCACGACTCCACGGTCGCGATGGCGATGGCACTTTTGATGTTCGTGATCCGGATCCCCGTCGCGTCCGTCGGGTGGAAGCCGCTCATGGACTGGCGGACGGTCGAACGCCGCACGCCGTGGGGCATGCTGCTGCTGTTCGGCGGCGGGTTCGCGATGGCATCCGCGTTCGGGTCAACTGGTCTCTCTGCGTGGCTGGGCGAGACGCTTGCCCATTCCCTGGAGGGAGCATCAATTCCGGTTCTGGTGGCAAGTGTTTGTTTGATGATGACATTCCTGACGGAGTTTACCTCGAACGTGGCGACGGTCAGTACGCTCCTGCCGGTTCTGGCCGGCGCCTCGGTGACGCTCGGCATCGACCCGCGGCTGTTAATGATTCCCGCGACCGTCACCGCCAGCTGCGCCTTTATGTTGCCCATTGCCACTCCGCCAAACGCCATTGTGTTTGCCAGTGGTCATGTGACGATGCGCCAGATGGTGCAGCAAGGGCTGCTGCTCAATCTGATCGGCGTCGCGCTGGTCACCGTCGTCACCTTTGTATTGTTGGCGCCAGTCATGGGCGTCGAATATTCCGTGTTGCCCGATTGGGCCCGGATGCCCGAGAGGCCGTGAACCGGCCGATGCGCGGGCGTGTCCCGGAGGGCGGCAGTTTGGCGAGATCCCCCGGGGGCAATCGATCGACATCGCTGAAGGCACCGCGCAGGGAACGGCGAGTCTCCAGTCGCTGGCGCTCTGAACAAGTCTCTCGGCGGAGACAGGGCAGGACGTCCTTGGGGCCGCGCGGTGAGGCTGATAGAATTTCAACGTTCGTCTTGGTGATCGGATAACAGATGTCTCAGCCCCAGCCTCTCATCCGTCGACTCGGCCTTTCAGTGCGACGACTGTCGTTGCTGGGGTTCGCTGTGTCATTCAGTTGCGGACTGCCTGGCGCGGCCGCAGGTCAGGAGTGGGATGGTCTGGCAGTCGCACAGGCGATCGAGCAGCAGTTCGTCGATGTCATTGCGCGCTGCGAGGGGGCGATTGTGAGCATCACCAAAGTGAGTCCCGCGGCAGCGCCCGAGCGGCCGGGATTCCTTCTCCGCAATCGAGTGCGCCCGGTCGACCGGCCAGTCGATTTGACGGCATCGCCCGAGGCGTTCGGGTCGGGTGTGGTGATCGCCGCGGATGCGAATGACCGGGCGCGGTACGTGCTGACGAACTATCATGTGCTTTCCCCGGAGCGGAACGCCGCGGTTGGCAAGGAACCGGCGTACGTCCGCCTGTCGAATCATCGTGCGGTCCGGGCGGACGTCATTGCGGCCGATCCGCGCAGTGACCTGGCGGTATTGCGTCTGGACCTGGCCGCGGCTGGCATCAATCCCGAGGACGTGCCGCCGATCCGATTGGGCGACGCTTCTGGGATCCGCAAGGGGCAATTCGTTCTGGCGTTGGGGAATCCCTATGCTATCGGGAGAGACGGTTCTGCGAGTGCGAGCTGGGGGCTCGTGAGCAATATCTCCCGTCGACCGGCCGATGCCGACGCCGAATCTCCGGAGAATGAATGGGGGGGGACGATCCACCAGTATGGAACGCTGCTGCATGTGGATACGCGGTTGTCGCTGGGGACCAGCGGCGGAGCGCTCGTGAATCTCAAGGGGGAATTGATCGGCCTGACGACGTCGCTCGCGGCGCTGGAGGGATATGAGAAGTCCGTGGGCTTCGCGATTCCGATTGACGCCGCCATGCGGCGGGTCATCGAGACGCTGCTTCAAGGCTATGAAGTCGAGTATGGCTTCCTGGGGGTCCAACCGGGCGACCTGCGACCCGGCGAACTGGGACGACTCCCTCTGACGTCGGCGGCACGTGTGGATTTCGTCTCGGCCGAGTCGCCCGCGTTTCAAGGCGGCTTGCGGACGGACGACCTGATTGTCCAGGTCAACGACCGCCCGGTCGGCAGTGCGGACGATCTGATGCGGGAAATCGGCCTGCTGGGCGCCGGAGGAGTCGCCCGGATCGACGTGCTGCGATTCTTTGGCAACGTACGGTTCCGCGCCGAAGTCACGCTGGGGAAATGGCCGGTGGTGGACGATTCCCGTATCATCGCCACCCGGCGACGTCATTCTCCGTGGCGCGGATTAGAGGTGGATTACCCCACTGGGCGCCGGCGCTTCTTGACAAGCGACGTGATGGAACGCTACCACCATGCCGTCCTGGTGCTGAACGTCGCGGAGGAGACGGCCGCTCACGCAGCAGGACTGCGGCCCGGGGACTTCATCACACGCGTGGGGGACGTCGCGGTGGAGACGCCCGAGCAGTTTCACCAGGCGGCGGCGGCCCTCCCGGATACTGTGACGTTAACGCGGCTGGACGGCACACAAGTCGTCGTTTCAGCCCCCAGCGAGAATTGATGGATCGATCACGCACCTCTCGGCCGCCCGGAATCTCCGTCGGCCCTCTCTTCCAGAAATCGCTTGCGGCATGAAGACTGACGAACTCCGGGAAAAGTATCTGGCCTTTTTCGAAAGTAAAGGCTGCGTCCGCCGTCCGAGCGACGTGCTTGTTCCCAAAGGGGACAAGACCGTGCTGTTCACTCCGGCGGGAATGAACCAGTTCAAGTCCCAGTTCCTCGGAATCGGGCCGCTCGAATTCACCCGGGCGACAACCTGCCAGAAGTGCCTGCGCACCGGCGACATCAGCAATGTCGGCCTGACGGCCTATCACCATACGTTCTTCGAGATGCTGGGGAACTTCTCGTTCGGTGATTACTTCAAGGAAGAGGCCGTTCTCTGGGCGTGGGAATTCTTGACCCGTAAGGAATGGCTGGGGCTCGATCCGGACCGCTTGACGGTGACGGTATACCTCGATGACGACGAGGCGTTCGGGATCTGGGAGAATCAGGTCGGACTGTCGCGAGATCGCATCCGCAGGGACGACGAGCACGAAAACTTCTGGCCGGCCGGGGCTCCCAGCGAAGGGCCGGACGGTGTCTGCGGGCCCTGCAGTGAGATCTACTACCATCCTCCAACAGGCGGAAAGGAAGTGGAGATTTGGAACCTGGTGTTCACGCAGTTCAACCGCGTCGGCCCGCCGCCCGACAACCTGCGGCCCCTGCCGAAGAAGAACATCGATACGGGCATGGGACTGGAGCGCACGGCGGCCGTTCTGCAGGGAGTCGAAAGCAACTTCGAGATCGACACGTTGAAGCAAGTGTGTCTCGCTGCGGGCGAAGCAGTAGGCGTACCATATGCCTTTGCAAGCGAACACGGGCGAGCGCTGCGCCGCATCGCCGACCATGTGCGCGCCGTCGCCATGTGCGTGCACGAAGGGGTCGTGCCCGACAACGTGAAGCAGGGTTACATTGTTCGCTTGCTGCTCCGCCGGGCCATGCTCGAAGGGTACCTCATCGGCAAGCACGAGCCGTTCCTGTATTCGCTCGTGGGGACCGTGTTCGACGTCATGAAGGCCGCGTACCCGGATGTCGCGGGATCGACGGAGTCCGTCGCAACGACTGTTCGCGAGGAGGAAGAACATTTTCTCGGGATCGTCGATCGAGGATTGGCCAAGTTCGACCGGATCGTCGAGCGCTGTCGCAAGTCTGGCGAAGCGCGGATTACCGGCGAGGACGCGTTCGAACTCCACACGCAGGATGGGTTCCTGATTGAGATGACCGAAGCGATGGCGGCGCGGCATAACCTGGCCGTCGACGCAGACCGGTTCCGCCAACTGTTGGACGTACATCGCGAGAAGAGCGGAGCCGGTGTATTTCTTGACGCGGTGATGGCCGAAGGTCCGCTGGACGCCATTCGTAAAACATCCGGCGGGACGCAGTTCCTCGGTTACGAAGTGACGACGGTCGACGCGAAGGTCGTGGGCATCATCGCCGAAAAGCAATTGGTCGAATCCGTCGATGAGATCGGCGAGGGGCACCCGATTGCCGTTCTCCTCGACCGGACGCCATTCTATGGCGAGGCGGGCGGTCAGGTCGGAGACGTGGGGGTCATCTCGGAAGAGGGGGTGCTGTTTCAGGTGCTCGATACGCAGCGCGATGACGATTTGCTGCTGCACATCGGGCATTTGCGGCGAGGAACGCTCTCGGTCGGCGATACCGTTCGTGCGGTCATCGACGCCGATCGACGCGCGGGAATTCGCCGCGCACACTCCGCCACGCATCTTCTGCATCACGCCCTGGAGCAGACGCTTGGTCCCCACGCGATGCAGCGCGGTTCCAAGGTCGAAAACGACGCTCTGCGGTTCGATTTCTCCCACAAGGGACCGCTGACACCCGAAGAACGGCTGCACATCGAAGACCTCATCAACGCCCGCATTGCGGAAGGCGCTCCGGTCAGCACCGTTGTTGTGGATCAAAAGACCGCCAAGGAGCGGGGCGCCAAGATGCTGTTCGGAGAAAAGTATCCCGACCGGGTCCGCATGGTCACAATGGGAGAGTTCAGCGTCGAACTGTGCGGGGGGACGCATCTCAGCAACACGGGACAGGTCGGACTATGCCGCCTGATCGCCGAAGAGCCAGTGGCCAAAGGAGTCCGGCGGATCGTCGCCTACACCGGCCACAGGGCCCTGGAACGTGTGCGAGAAACAGAATCTCTCCTCGCTGACGTGGCGCGAGCCCTGAGAGTTTCACAGCCACAGGAACTCGTCCGCCGCGCGGAGCAGCTGCACGACGAGATCCAGACGCTCAAGCGGGAATTATCCCAGTTCACGAAGGCTTCCGTCGGAGAGACTGTTGAGACGTTCCTGTCTGAAGCAGAAACAGTCTCGGGAGCGAAGATCGTCTGTCGCCGCGTGGATGGTGCAGACCGCGACATGCTCCGAGAATTCGCGGATCAGTTGCGTTCACGTGCCGGATCAGCGGCTGTCCTGCTGGCGACCGAGATCGACGGCAAGGTCGCCCTGTTGGCAGCAGTCAGCAAGGATCTGATTTCCTCCAAGGGGGTCAAAGCGGGGGACTGCGTGCGCGAGGCGGCCAAGGCTGTCGGCGGCGGTGGTGGCGGACGTCCCGACCTCGCAGAAGCCGGCGGGAAAGACGTCGCAAAAATCGACGATGCACTGGCCGCCGGCGCCGCCGTGTACCGCAAAGCGCTCGGTGCAGCCGGATAGGCAGTCTGTCGGCAAGTTCGGTCATTGTTGGAGAGAGTCCCGAGTGAACGGACGATTCGCAAGTTGACCTTGGTGGGGTGCCGCGATTCGCCGTAAAATCTCGTCTCGTTGACTGCGCCGACGGAACGTTCGTTGCGCGGGCCGGAACAGGGATGGAAAGGCGACGGTGCAGGGATGAAGATTCGCTCTCGCTGGTTGATTCGGTTACTCGCCCGTACTGCGGCTGGGACTTTGCGGACGTTGTTCCGGACGACGCGGGTGGAAACGGTTGCGGCGAAGCCCGGCATCAGTCCCTACGAGGACTCCGGCCCGCAAA
>JAHBXU010000161.1 GCA_019636315.1 Planctomycetaceae bacterium
TGACGGGGGATGGGGTCGACCGGCTCGCGGACGAGATCGTGCGACGACTTGTTCCCAACATCCCGCCGCCCCTGACGCCGCTGCCCATCACGTCGCGGCAAGTCGAACTGTTGAGCGAGGTTCGCCGATTGCTTGAATCAAGCAGCAGCGACAACCTCTGGCACGAACGAGTTGAGGCCCTGATCACCGGATGACCGGTGCCGGAGCCTCTGCGAGCAGATCCGATCCGATGCGGCGGATGGCGTCGAGCAGATTTGCGAGGTGCGTTTCCGTCGTGAGCGGGTTGATGATTGTGACGCGGAGTGCACCGACGCCGTCCAGGTTGGTCTGCACGATGTAAAATTCGCCCGATTCAATCAATCGGCGGCGAATGGCGCGATTGAATTCACCGATTCTCGCCGCATCGGCGCCTTGCAGCGACGTGGGAACGTATCGGAAGGCAACGATATTGCATTGCGGGGTGTGGAGGGGAACAAAATCCGGAGCGTCCGTCAGCAGTTCGTGGAACGTGCGACCGAGATCGAACGTGCGGTCGACCAGGTCCGCAAAAATCTGACGCCCAAACAGCGACCACAAGCCCCACAGTCCAAACGCGGCCGCGCGCTTCGTGCATTCAATCGTCATCAGGCCGCTGTCGTACTCGGCCATGTCGCCCGGCGTGGACGGATCGAACAAGTAGGGTGCATCCTGTCGAAATGCCTCGAAACGATGCTCGCGGCGGCGGTAGAACACGAACGCACACAACGCCGGAACGAACATCATTTTGTGCGCGTCGCAGACGACGCTGTCCGCCTGATTGAGACCCGCAACCAGATGCCGGTAGCGGTCGCTGAAAGCCGCGGCTCCCCCGTGGGCCGCGTCGACATGCAGCCAGACGTCATATTTGCGGCAGATTGCAGAGATCTCTTCGAGCGGATCAAACGCCCCGATGGGGGTCGCACACGCGCACGCGCACACGGCAACAACGGGCGTTCCCGTGGCACGGAGATCGGCCAGCATCTGGTCGAGCCGGGCCGGCGCCATCCGCCGGCGATCGTCCAACGGAACCCGCAGCACTTGTCGCGTGCCCAGTCCCAAGATGCCTGCGGTTCGGGTGAGGCTGTAGTGTGCATCGGCGTGCACGAGCAGTACCGGAGGCCGGCCGGGGCGGGCCACGCCCGATTCCCATGATTGACCCAGACACACATTCCGTGCGGTCAGCAGCCCCGTGAGATTGGCGAGTGAACCACCGTGCGTGATCAGTCCGGCGAATTCACCCGGGGCGAATCCCAACTGCTCGCCGACGGCGGCAACAACGCTCCGTTCGACCGCGCTGGCCCAGGGGCCCATCTCGTAGATGGCCATCACCTGGTTGGTTGCCGAGCCGACGGCATCAAAGAGGGCGGCGATCGGAGACGATGCCGGAACCTGATGTCCGATGTAACCGGGATGATGCAGGTTGTTCCCCCGAGCGAGGATCGCTTGCACCAGTGTTGTGAAGCGGCGGACAATTTCGTCGGCAGGGGGCGAATCGTCACCGCAGGGGAGCGGCGCTGCCTCCAGGAATTGCCCGGCGTCGCGAATGTTCTCGATCGGAGGAACCCAGTTCAGCGCGTTGCCCCGTCCGGCGGTCACTTCCTCAAAATGCTGGCCAAGCGTGTCGGCCAGCGCATGGGCGAGCCGGGCAACCAACTGTGGTGAGTAGGCCGCATGAATGCGGCAATGGGCGTCGTCAATGGGAGCGCGGTCGGTCATCGCCGCACAGGATAGAGAAGTCGCTCCAGAGTTGGCGAGGGGTCCGTCCGGCGAAATGCTTGCAGAAGGATTCGATGGTCGCGGCCCGTGAACGAGTGCCGGAGCGAACTTCGGCAGATTCCGAGAGCCTGGGGTGTCATGGCGTCACAGCGTGAACCAGGGCGACATGCCATGTCGATTTTCGGCATGCTCCTCCGCCTGTCGGGCATCAGAGCATGGTCCCCCATCAGAAACTCTGCAATCTCAACCGTGACGCTCCGCTGCGAACGTTACTGGCTGTCCGTTGCGGCGTCCGGGAGATAGACCCACTCCGGAGGCCCGACCAGTTCGAACTCGATCTGACTCGGATCGTAGCGGTCGCCGCGTCGGGCGAACTCCTGGACCAGGACCTTCCGCCACGTCACCGATTCTCCGTCCGGACCCGTGCGGACTTCATACCCATTGGAGAAGCCGCGCATCACAACCTTGAAGAAGTCGGTCTCGGGATCGACGTTGGGCCACACGGCGACGCCATAGGTCCATTGCACTTCCTGATCTGTAGGGGAAATGGCCTCGGGCAGGGGTTGCACGATCCGGACGCTGTCGAGATAGAGGGGGTCGCTTGCCCGGCGCCGTTCAATCTCGTTGATCGTGGCAACCGCCTCCGGGATCACTTTGTCGAGATACTCATGTTCCGGGATGTCGGAGCCGGCCTGGTCGAACGTGATGAGAGAAAACTCGGGAATGAATTGTGACGGACCGGGCAGCGGATCAAGCTCGTTGACCGGAGTGAGATTGGTTTCATCCGTCCGAGCCGTGAGCAAGCGATTGAACGTGCGATAGCAAAGATACCAGACCTGTTGGCGCTGGACTTCGCCCGTCCGGGGATCGGTCACATTGGCAAACGCCATGCGCATGGGCTTGTACTGGACTTCAAAGCCGTACAAGTTGGGTTGGCGCTGGCGCTCTTCGCCATTGGCGACGGCGACCGCCGTGGTATCGAACCCCCGCGTGACTTGCGCCTGCGCCGCATCAGGCAGGCTTCCCAGAACGAGGGCGACGGCGCCGCCAGCGATCATTCGGATGGCGTCGGGAGTCAACATGAGTGGTCCTCGCGGGAACGAGCGGTGGCAACGACATGGCATGGTCCCTGGACCCAAGGTACCGGGGAACCGGGAGCACGATCAATCCTGTAATTGTGGAATCGTCCGTGCGGCCGTCAATGGACGTCGTGCCCGGTCAGTTCGCGTTCGATCTGATCGGCATGCAGGGCGACTTCCAGAACGCTCTTGCGGATGTCCTCCGTATCGACGGTCGTCCTCGGATAAGTATCGACCATTACGAAGTAGGACTGTCCATCGAGATCACGAATGCCGATTCCTCCGTGCGAAACATGTGCATTGAGCCGCAACGCCCGTTCAAAATATGACGGTTGCATCGGACAGCAGGTGCTGAAGATCGTCAGCAGCCGTTGTTCGGCCCGATGATCGCTTTCTTCGATATAAACGGCCTGGCGGCGGCCGTCCGGCAGGTTGACGTCCAGTCGGAAGCGGTCCTGCACGCGCATCCACTTGACAGACGGAACATGATCAAAAGCGTCGTGGAGCAGCGTCTCCAGATCGCGAAAGTGCCCCAGAACGGCCTGGAGAAGTTGCCAGGCTTCGACGCCCGACTGCGGCCGGTTGGCCGGACTCCGGTCGGTGAGTCGACTGAGACATTCGACCATTTCCAGCGTGGCTTGCGGACAATGATCGCGGACTCTGGGAAACGGCTCGTGTTGTGCGGCCGCGATGAGTTCCCCGAGACTGGAGCGCGGAAACGGCAGCCGGCCGGTCAATAACAGGAAGTAGCAAACGCCCAGCGAGTAGACGTCGCTCGCCGGGGAGGCCGAGACGCCCTGAAACAGTTCCGGCGCCATGAATTGCGGCGTCCCTGCGAGTGTTTCTTTTCCACTCCCCGCGGTCTGAGGGCCAAGCCGCTTGGCCAGACCAAAATCGCCGATCTTGGCGATGCCGCGGTGCGTGAGCAGAATATTGTCCGGCTTGAGGTCGCGATGCAGGATGCCGGCCTGATGGGCGGCGGCCAGTCCTTCGGCGACCTGGCAGATGATGGCCGTGGCTTTCACGGGGGGGAGCGGTCCCTGGTCCACGCGGTCTTGCAGTGATCTTCCGCGAACGAATTCCATCTCCAGAAAGTGCAAACCGTCCGCTTCGCCGATGGCGTGTGCCGTGACGATGTGCGGGTGCGACAGACTGGCCGCGGCCCGGCCTTCATTCCAGAAGTGCTCCAGGTACTCGCGGTCGCGTGCGACCAACTGCGGAGAGAGGATCTTCAGAGCGCATTTCCGGCCGAGATCGCGATGTTCCGCCAGATAGACCCACCCCATCCCGCCGCGCCCCAGCAGCGAGTGGCACGAATAGACGTGCAGATCCTGTCCGATCAGACATTGCAGGATTTCTGACTCCGGCGCCGCGTCGGAATCGTCAATGAGCGGTCCCGACTTCAGCAGCAGGCTCGGCATGGCGAAGACGGTCGAATCGGTGGGCGACGCCACGCCGCACCGCGGGCAGGAATCGCTCTGCTCGCGAACAAACCGGATGTTGCAGCCGACGCAGAAGTAGCCGTGGCGAGATCCACGCAAATCGGGCGTTTCACTGGCGGGCATGGCGAGGCGGCAGTCACAGAAACCAAAGTTTGACGATCCACTCACCTCAGTATACAGTGAAACCTACGGGATGCGGAGAGGCGTCGACAATCTGCTGAGATTCTGGACCCTCCGCCCCAGGCGTCCCGCTCGCAGCCAATTGCAGCGGAGGGGAACCGGTCGCCGTCCTTGAAGAAGAGGATCGAGTCCGCATGACCGAATCTCCGCATGACCGGAACGCGGCCGCGGCAGAGCGACGTGTTGCCGGTCCGGGCCTGCTGGAGTCCCTGATGTGGGTGAGCGGCTACCACGCGGCCCAGATGCTGGCTGGCATCCTGTTGCTCTTCACGCTGACACTCGCGGCATTTGGCGGTTGGCCGCCCGATCTGGCTGTCTTCGTTCAGGTCGCGGAAGAGTTCGTCACGTCGGACCCGCAGGTGTTTGTGACGCGGGCGATGGGCGCGGCAACGCTCGGGGCGTTGCTGTTCATTCTCCCGGCGGCTTTCTGGAGATTGCGTCCTTCACCGCGGCAGGCTCTTGGGGCACGGCTTCCGACGGTCCGTCAGACGGTCCTGCTGGCCGGGGCCGTGTTGCCGTTGGGCATCCTCTCGGATGAACTGTACCGCGCCACCGTTCTGCTGGCCGACATGCTGCGGCCCTGGCTGCTGGAGCAAATCCCCATCCTGGGGCATTGGATGGAGAATGCCGACATGATTTCGCTCGTCCAACAGCAAACCGCGTCGACGGCTTATCCGGTGCTTCTTGTGGTGGTCGGATTGGGGCCCGCCATTGGGGAAGAGGTGATCTTTCGTGGGCTGATCGGAAAAGGTCTGATTGCGCGGCGGGGTGTCGTCTCTGGCGTCGTGCTGACCTCGCTGCTGTTTGCGATGGCTCATCTATCGCCGGCGCACGCTGTGGCGACCTTGCCGATTGCCGTGTTCCTGCACGTGGCGTACCTGGCGACCGGCAGCATCTGGGCGCCGATACTCGTCCACTTTCTGAATAACGCATTGTCGGTCACGACGATGAAATACGGTCTCGGGCAGGACGTGCAGGTGTCGGCGATCCTGCTGATTTCGGCGGCCGTCTATGTCACAGCGATTGCGGCCTTGCTATTCTTCCGGTTCCCGTCCGCCGGTCATCACCCCTCGCCACTGGCCGATGTGCGGGAACGACTGCCGGCCACTATGAACGCGGTCGATGGTCCGGTCGTTGCCGTTCCGACGGGGTTGATGGCGGTCGTCAGTTCGGGCGCGCTCTGCTTCACGTCGTCGTTCGTCGTGGCGGCATTGGCCGCCGGGTGACGATGCCGGAGCGGAATTCAGCAAGCGTTTCAATGATCCGCGGTTTGTTTGTCGACTCGATTTCCTGCGACCGCCAGATCGACCAGCGCAAGCACCGCTTGCCGAACTGCCCAGGTCGTCGGCCGGGGACTTGTCACCTGGCTGGAACGCGTTGCTGATCTCGAGTAACAATCGAGGCTGACTGCACCTGCAGGGTGTGATTTTGTTGAATCTGGAGAGCACTGTGAGGAATGCGTTCATGAAATCAATTCGTATCGCCGGACTCGGCGTCTTGCTGTCGGACGCGATTTTTGGTTCGGCGGGCGGAGCTGCGGAGCACACACAGGACTCCCTGACGAAAGTGCAGGAGAGTCTTGCACAGGAGACGGCCGTGCTCGTCGATGTTCGCGAGCAGTCGGAATGGGACCAGGGACACCTTGACGGCGCCAAGTTGCTCCCGCTCAGCCGCCTGCAGGATGGCCCTTCTCAGGACGAATTGAAACGTGCGCTGCCCGAGAAGAAGATCGTTTATCTTCATTGCGCTGCCGGAAGACGTTGCCTGGCCGCGGGACAGATCCTGCAGGAGTTGGGATACGAAGTCCGTTGTTTGAAGCCCGGCTATCGCGACCTGTTGGCCGCCGGGTTTAAGAAGGCCGAGGATTGAGGCCGCGCTGATCAAACCCATTGAGGCCCCAGTTGCCGCGACTTCCTTGCATTTACCCGGCCGACCATGATCAGGTCGGCACGGCAGCCGCTCGGAAGCACATGGGGCGCTGCATTCGGCGGTGAATGTTCTGCTGGACATCGACGTGTTGCGCAACCGGGTGTGGGGAACTCTTGTCGTCGCAGCCGGAACGCCGCCGTGGCCTTGCCGATCGATGGTGTGATGGCCATGCTGGTGGACCGACTCGTTCTGTCCGCATTGCCTCGATGAGGTTCCACCTATGCGCCCGGTGCTTCGTGCGTTCATCACGTTTCTCTGTCTGATCACGACAGGCTCCGCTGCGGATATTAAGCAGACAGACGTGTACCGGCGGATCAAAGCGTCGCTCGACGCTGTCCCGGCGATCGACACGCACGACCATCTGCGGGCATTCGACGCGCTCCCCAATAAGGTGATGACGCCGCAGGGGCAGGGCATGACCTTGTTCAGCATTTTCGACGGCAGCTATTACCGCTGGATCAATCCGCTCACCCCCTGGCCGGCGAGTGGGGAGTTCGATGAATGGTGGGACAAAGCGCAGCACAATTTTGACGATGCCCGCGCCACGAGCTTCTACCGGTATCTGCTGCCGGGATTCGCCGATTTATATGGTGTCGACTTCGACACGATCACCACCGAGCAGGCCCGTGACCTCAATCGACGGATCTTCGAGAACTACCGCGATGACAAATGGCTGCTCGACGTCGTGACCAACCGAGCCAACATCGAGCTGATGTTTATCGATCCTTACTGGCAGCGGCTGAAGTTCACACGCGAGTACAAATTCTCCGTCCCACTGCTGAACGTGACCACGATCATGCAGGGGAGCCATCCGGACCGGTTCGATGCTCCGTTGAACAGCCCGTTCGTGTTTGCCGAGAGCCGCGGCCTGTCGACAAAGACGTTTGACGACTTCCTGAACGTGATCGACGTCCTCTTCGCCGAGGCGGTTGCCAACAACTGTGTGTGTCTGAAGTCGACGCAGGCCTATCTGCGCACGCTGCGGTATGAAAACGTCCCGCACGAGAGGGCCGCCGCAATCTATGGTCGACCGACAAACGAAACGACCGCACAGGAACAGCAGGACTTTGAGGACTTCATGTTCTGGCATGTGTGCCGCTTGAGCGCCAAATACGATCTCCCCTTCCAGATTCACACCGGACAGGCGCGGGTTCAGGGATCAAATCCCATGCTGCTCGTCGACGCCATTGAGGCCAATCGAGACACCAAGTTCATCCTGTTCCACGGAGGATATCCCTGGGTGGGCGAGACGGCCGTCATCGCCATGCGGCACAAGAATGTCTGGATCGATTCGTGCTGGCTGCCGACGTTAAGCTATACCACGGCCAAGCGGGCCTATCAGGAGTGGCTGGAGGCCGTTCCGTCCGATCGCATCATGTGGGGCGCCGATACCACCAACGCGGAGGGCATCTATGCGGCTACCGAGTTCACCCGCTGCTGTGTGGCCGAAGCACTGGCCGAAAAGGTCGAGCGCGACGAACTCATCGAAGAGCACGCCTGCCGCATCGGCCGGCAGATCCTGCGGGACAATGCATTGAAACTCTTCCCCACGCTGCAGCGACTG
>JAHBXU010000162.1 GCA_019636315.1 Planctomycetaceae bacterium
GATATGCTGGCCGGTGAGAGCGGACCGATCGCCCGTGATGTCGAGGAACTCGCGGACCACATCGCCGATCGATTGAAACCCGATGTGGTGATCTTCTCGAACGCACTCCTCGTCGGAGCGTTACGGCGGCTCAAGGAGCGGTATTCTGGTCCCGTGTACTGCACGCTGCAGGGAGACGACGTCTTTACCGAAGCGCTGCCCGACTCGCACAAGCAACGTGTGTTGGATGTTCTCTCGGAACGCGCACAACAGTTCGACGGCTTCCTCACGCATACGCGATTCTATCGCGATCACATGGCGGCCTACTTGAGATTGCCGATCGACCGCTTCCATATCATCCCACTGGGCATCGACTTCACGGGACACGACGGTCCGGTGAAAACGGCTCCTCCAGCATTCCCTTCTCCTGCTGGGGGCGACGGTCGGGATGAGACGGGTGTCGTGCGTCCCTTCGCCATCGGATTCTTCGCCCGCATCGCGCCGGAGAAAGGGCTGCATCACCTGGTGGATGCCGCGCTCCTGCTGCACGCGCGCCGACCGGGAACGTTTGTCGTCAAAGCCGGCGGGTATCTCAACCCGCAGCACCGCCCCTACTTCGCTGACGTTCAGAAGAAGGCCCGCCCACTGGGAGATGCCTTTCAGTATACCGGCAGTCCGGAGACGCACGAGCAGAAGGTCGAGTTCTACAAGTCGCTCGACGTGCTGAGCGTGCCAACCGAGTTCCTCGAGCCGAAGGGTCTGTACATTCTCGAAGCACTCGCCAATGGTGTCCCCGTTGTCCAGCCGGCTCACGGCGCATTCCCCGAACTGATCGATGCCACTGGCGGCGGCCTGCTGGTCGAACCGAAATCCCCCCCCGCCCTGGCCGACGCTCTCGAACGGCTGCTCGACGATGGCCACATGCGCCGTCAGCTTGGTGCGGCTGGCCACGCCGGCGTGAGAAACCACTTCACGCTGGACCACATGGTCAGATCGACATTCGACACGATCCGTTGAACCCGATTCATGCTTGCCGACGGGCACAGTCAACTGGCCGCAGGCGGTGGCGGAGTGTGGCCGTTGGCCCCACGGGGAAACAGCCGCTGCGGCACCCATCCGGCTTTGTGAGCGCTGATCAGCACGGCCGTCAGCAGCGTCCCGACGCTCCACAACACGGCGGTCGTCGCCGGTCCCCCATACTCGCGGACCAGCGCCCGGAATCCCGCAAACCCGACTCCGTACGCGATGATCGCCAGCAACGACGTGAACGCATAAAGATACCAGCGGCTGCTGAAAGCCTGCGCAATCGCAAAGCAGGCCGCCGTGAGGAACACGACGTAGAGCGCGGACCATGCGACGGGAATCTCGGCACTCCCGGGGCCGACTGTCGCCAGCAGTGCTGCGACAGGCATCTGCAACGCGCCGGCGAATCGCAAGCCCCGCGCGACGCGACCGGTTCCCATCAATCCAATGACAATCGCAGCGCCCCATAACAGGTGATAGCTGATCGACATCCGAAAGCCGGCGAGGGAAGTCTGAGGCAGCGCAACCCACGCGGCCAGCGTCAACATGGCGGTCGACAGAAAACACAGGGACGCACTTCGCCGATGCAGCCCCGAGACCAGCATGGCCAACCCGACCATTACCAGCGGTCCGGTCCTTGGATCGAGAAATGTCGCCGGTCCGACGGTACTCGGGCCAATCACCGTCAACAACGTGGCCGATGCGAGGACGCCCGCCTCTCCCGCAGCCGCCCCACGCCACCAGGCCCACGAGTAAAATCCGATCATCCCCCAGACCGTCAGCCAGAGCGGCGAACCAAGAGTCGTCGTCACTTCTCGCAGGAATCCTCGAAAGACCGGTCCGCCGCTGATGGGGACCGCCAGAAGCAGCAGGAACGGAACCGCCAGCAAGACGTGGCGAACAAGCCGCTGATTCCCTGCCACCAGGCCCCCTTCAAGGACGAGCAGCAATACGGAAAACGCCAGTGGGATGAGGAAGTACGGCCCCCACATTGTCTCGAAGGAGATCGCCAGTCCCGACGACTTCGGCACCCAGATCGGCCCTTCCGGACCGAACGTCATCGCGAGAGCAAACGTGCGCAGGGCGACGGCCGCGACGATGACGCCGAAGGTGATCCACGGAAACAACGGCCAGGGCCACGGCGTACCACTGCCAGACGCGTAAGCCGCGCCGCCGCGAACGGCCGGCACAAGCGTGAGCAGCACGGCGGCCGCCGCGACGGGGAACAGGAACACTCTCCAGGCGACGATGGCATTTGATTCCAACTCCAGAGCGGCAGAGCATGCCCACGGCGCAGCATAGAACAGTGCATACATCAGATGCAGCGGCACGCGATACCGCAGGCCCAGTCGAATCCGCGCCCCTCGCAGCACCAGTTCCGTCACGATGGCTGAAAACAGAAACCCGGACAGCGGCAACAACACCGCCCCCGCGCCGCTCTCCATGGTGGCAAACAGGTCATCCGCGCTGATCGAAACAGCAAGAAACAACAGGAGCAGGAGCAGAAGAATGGAGCGCGCATCGTCCCAGACCTTGCCCCAGCGGACGATCAGAACGCCGATGACCGCCAGGAGCGAGGTGTAGCCCGCCAGCACGCCCATCATCACCCAGCAGTTGATGGCGCCGATCTCCAAGTCGCCGTACACCCGGCGAACCGCGTACAACATCAGCACCGTGCTGATGACATAGAAGGGATTGCTGGTGTACAGACACCGAACCAGGCGCGGACGCACGGTGAGCAGCGACATGCCGGAACTCCTCAGAACAGAGGACGAAGACGGGAAGACTCGCAGCGTTCCAGCACACCCGAAAGGTGGCGTCCGTTCCTACGGCTTCTGACGTGAGAGATGTTGGAAGAATTCCCCCGGCCGGACAGATCTGTTGGGGCGTTCAGGCGGCCCCTCATATCCGCCGACACATCTCCCCTCCCACCCGACGAATCCAAGCGAGTTCGGCTGCAACGTGGTGGATCAACAGATGTTACCACTCTTTTTGAGCAAAGCAGGCGCCGGGTAATGTCGTCGAAAGCGACGACAATTTCAGTCGGCTGAGATAACGACGCTGTGGCGGGAGTGTTATTTCACAAAACGGCAATTCTGTGAAATAACGGCCCGGACACCGTGTCCACAGCCCCCCCTGTCTCAGCACCTCGGCTCACCCATTGGCTGCCGCTGCCAGTTGTCGCGCTCTCCTCGCGAACAATCCGGCGGGAACAGCTGCGGCCAACCATCGCCACCACGACGGACCGAAGACCACCGTCGCGTTGAAGACCAGGAAGCCCACGATGAGGCGCATCCCGATAACGTATCGGCGCGGCATGCGGTCGAGGCCCCGTTGCCAGCTCCAGGCAACGTCCAGCGGCCACCACAATGTGAAGAGATAGTTGATCCATAAGCCGCCGCCCCACTGCCAGCCGGTCACGGCGGCTGTCTGTTCGGCCGTGTGGACCGCAGCCGCGGTATGGGACCAGTGATGGACAAACTGGAACGCAGCGACGACATGCAGCAGGTAGACGGCGCAGCCGAGTGTCCAGACAACCCTCACCCACGTTTCGCGCCGACGGCGTCGCGCCGGATCATCCGGCCAGCCATCAACATCTCCCCACAGCCTCAAAAGGTAGGTTGCGACGGCGAACCGCGCGGTCCAGAGAACGATCTGTTCGCCAATCTCGACATCCATCGCCGCAGTCACCCTTGAAGCGCCGCTTCAGCTGATCGACAATGCGGCTCGCTCCCCTGACGGGCCGCGACCCGTCGGCGTTGCTGTTCCCTATTCCCTGCTCGCTATTCCCTATTCGCTGATCCCCACCATGTCCGTCCACGACCTCACACGCAAGCTACAACGGAAAAACGACTCCAAAATCGTCCTGCTCGTCGCCGACGGATTGGGAGGTCTGCCGCTTCAACCGGGCGGCCTGACCGAACTGGAAACAGCGCAGACGCCGAACCTTGACGCTCTTGCGCAGCGAGGCACCCTGGGGCTGAGCGTCCCCGTGCTTCCAGGAATTACGCCGGGGTCCGGACCGGGGCACCTGGGCCTGTTTGGATATGACCCGCTCGAGTATCAGATCGGTCGCGGCGTCCTGGAGGGCCTGGGAATCGATTTCGATCTCGGACCGAATGACGTCGCCATTCGCGGGAATTTCTGCTCACTCGATGCGGCGGGCAACATCTCCGATCGCCGCGCGGGCCGCATCGGCAACGACATCGCCGCCCCCCTCTGTGAGAAGCTCGACCAGATCACGATCCCGGGCGTCGAGGTGTTCGTGCGGCACGTTAAGGAGTATCGGCTGGTTGTGGTCTTCCGCGGCGAAGGACTCGGAGGCGACGTCGACGACACCGATCCGCAGGCGACCGGCGTGCCGCCCCTCGATCCCGTCGCACGCACCGCGGCGTCAGAGAAGACCGTGGAAGTCGCCAGGCAGTTTCTCGCCCAGGCCCGTGAGATCCTCAAGAACGACCATCCAGCCAACTTCCTCATGCTGCGCGGCATCGCCAAACGGCCGCCGATCCCGACGTTTGAGGAAGTTTATGGCACCCGAGCTGCGGCGATTGCCGTGTATCCGATGTACCGTGGACTCGCGCGACTTGTCGGCATGGACGTCCTCGACGCTGGCCAGACCCTCGACGATCAGATGGCCCGGCTGAAGCAGGCCTGGAGCGACTACGATTTCTTCTTCATCCACTTCAAGTACACCGACTCGACCGGTGAAGACGGCAACTTTGAAGCCAAAGTGAAGCGGACCGAAGAACTTGACGGCTGCCTCCCGAAGATCGTCGCGCTCAATCCCACGGTGCTCATCGTCACGGGAGATCACTCGACGCCGAGCAAGTTGCGGTCACATAGTTGGCACCCGGTGCCGACGCTGCTGGCCGCTGATGCGTGCCGTTTCGACGGCAGCACATCATTTGGCGAGGCCCAGTGCCGCGCGGGAGGCCTGGGGCAGTTTGAGGCCAAGTATCTGATGCCGCTCGCGCTCGCTCACGCCGGACGCCTGGAGAAATTCGGCGCCTGATTCGCTCAACCCGGGCGATGCGAGGGATTGATCCCGGCGTGTGCCAATTCGTTTCAGCTCACAGCCCGCAGTTCCGGAATGGCGTGGCCGTCGCTGACGATCGGGATCGGCCGGCCCGCGAAATTCGGGATCGCAACATGTTGATAGTCGATCCCCAGATGCTGGTAGATCGTCGCCAGGAAATCATCGGGTGTGACGCGCCGGTGGATCGGGTCTTCGCCGCGCGCGTCGGTCGCTCCAATGACTTGTCCCGTACGAATGCCGCCGCCGGCAAACAGCATCGTATTGGCTCGCGGCCAGTGATCGCGGCCCGGCTGTACTGTACCGGCCGGAGCGCTCGCGACCCCTTCGCCGCTACTGGCGACGTAGGAGATCCGCGGCGTGCGGCCGAATTCTCCCGTCACGACGACCAGCACACGACGATCGAGCCCACGCGCGTAGACATCCTCGATGAGCGCCGACACCGCCTGATCGAAGAACGGCGCCCGGAATTCCAGCGCATCGAACACATGATGATTGACCGCGTGATCGTCCCAGTTCTGCACGCGTCCGCAGAGCGTGCCGTCGAACTCGGTGGCCACGACGTCGACCCCGCGTTCCACGAGCCGCCGCGCCATCAGACACTGTTGCCCCCACTGGTTTCGACCGTATCGTTCGCGGACCGCGTCCGGTTCCTGCGTCAGATCGAACGCTGCAGCACCTTCCGGGCTGGTCAACAAACTGAGCGCCTGCGTCTCAAATCCGTCGAGTGCAGTCATCAGTCCGTTTCCATCGATATCCCGTCGTAACCGGTCGAGGCTTGCCTTGAGATGCGCGCGGGAATCGAGCCGCGCGTGCTGATTGACCTCGCGAAGTCCAATATTGGGCACCTCGAAGTTCGGATGGCTCGGGTCGCCGGTCACCTTGAACGGTTCATACGCCGGCCCCAGATAGCCCGGCCCGGCGATCACAAAACCGTCGTAGCGATCGACCGGGTTAACGGCGATGTAGTTGGGCAACTTGCGTTCGGGATCGCGCCGCAGGTAACTGGCAACGCTCATCCAGTCAGGAAATACCGGAAATGTCTTGTCCGCGACAGCCGGATCTCCGCCCAGCACGCGGAGTGAGCCGGCCGGATGTCCGCCCGCATCGTGAGCCACCGATCGCAGCAGCGAGTAGCGGTCGGCACATTGCGCGAGCCGCGGCAACAACTCCGTGAGCTGCATGCCGGGCACACACGTGTCGATCGGCGAGAATGGTCCGCGATACTCGGCCGGAGCGTCGGGCTTCGGGTCGAAGGTATCCAGATGACTGCACCCGCCGCGCAGCCAGACAAGAATCACCGCCGTCGGCTCCGACGAGCGCCCCGTCGCTGTGCCGGCCAGGGCGCGCAACTGATTCACCCCGGCGAGGCTCAGCCCTGAGAATCCCGTCAGTCCCATACGCAGAAACTCGCGACGCGCGGGATGATCGGATTTCGTCGGCCCGAGCCACCGGACAGATTTCGCGCGGGAGGTGGTCATCATCAATGACAGAGCGTCACGGGGTGGGACTGACGGCGGGTTCGCGCCACGAAGCACCAGCCTCGGGCGTCGCGCCCTGCAGTATACAGAACAGAGGTCTCCGACACACCTACTTCTTTTTCATCAGCGACCGCAGCGTCCGCAGATTCACGGCGTCCATCGGTTCGCCGTCGCGGTTCTCTTTTTTGGTTTCGAGATACATCGGCAGCCCGGCGAAACGTTTATCGTTGAGCAGGAACCGAAACGGCTCCAGGCCCAGTTCTCCTTCACCGATGTGCTCGTGCCGATCGACGCGGCTCCCCTGCGGCTTCTTGCTGTCGTTCAGATGAAACGCACGAACACGTTCGAGGCCGACAATGTCGTCCAGTTCGTCAAACGTGGCCTTGTATTCGCCCTTCGTCCGCAGCCCATAGCCGGCGGCGAATGTATGGCACGTGTCGATGCACACGCCAAAACGGGTCGCGTCGCTCACGCCGCCAATGATCTCCGCCAGGTGCTCGAAGCGGTGACCCAAATTCGTCCCCTGCCCCGCCGTGTTCTCCAACCAGAACTCGACGTGGAACCCTTTCGTGCGTTTGATCGCTTCGTCAAGAGCCTTGATGATCCGCTGAATGCCAGCCGCCTCGCTGCTGTCGACGTAACTCCCCGGATGCATGACAACCCCGGCCAGACCGAGCGCCTCAGCCCGTTCCATCTCGACGACGAGCGCATCGAGCGACTTCTGCCACAGTGCGTCATCCGGCGAGGCGATGTTGATGAGGTAACTGTCGTGCGCGCACGGGATTCGCAGCCCACCTTCCTGAATTGCCGCCTGGAACAGTCGCACGTCTTCATCCGTCAGCGGCTTGGCCCGCCACTGGTTGTTGTTCTTGGTGAACACCTGGACCGTGTCCATGCCAAGCTCCGCCGCCGCGCGGGCCGCCTTGTAGTAACCGCCGGCAATGGACAGGTGGGAACCGAAAAGGGGCATGAGAGGAGTGGCCGTGGCAAAGTGGTGAGTTCAGCGCCAGTCATGTTTAGCCGCGAGCCAACGGCGAGCGATAGGAGTGGAGTGTCTTAAGCGCCAGCGGATTGATGGACCGCGGATGACACGGATCGGGCGGATTCACGCGGATCACCATCACTTGGCACAATGCTTGGAAACTCGATTCGGAGATGTTTGATGCTTTCCGGAACGGATTCGAGATCCCGTTCCCGACGAAGGTCTGCACATAGGTCCGCCAGCAATGCGTCAATGTCAACAGTTCCGCCAATCGCAAACTCGTCTGACAGTTGCTGAGCAAGTTGCACTTTTTTGACTCTTCCAAAGGGTGGGATGTCAGCAATAGCCGCCTCAACTGTCGAACAATGCGACCCGTTGATGTTGCGACGGCATACCGTTT
>JAHBXU010000163.1 GCA_019636315.1 Planctomycetaceae bacterium
CAGCCATTCGCTATGAGGGGTCAACCCTCAGCGACGGCACATACCGCAACGTGCTCAATCAGAACGGTTCGTATCAGAACGAACATCGTGTTTATGCGCGTGAAGGTCAGTTATGTCCGACGTGCGGTAAGTCCGAAGTCCTTCGGATCGTACAGGCCCAGCGCTCGACGTTCTACTGCCCGAAATGCCAACCGCTGCTCCGAGGTTCATCAACACGATGAGTGCACCGGATGCGAGTTGGCAACGGGATGCCAAACCGGTCGGCCGAAGTACGGATCTTACGGCGTTGCCGCCGTTGCGGGGTGATATCCGGGAATCTTCAGAGGAATGCGGAACAGCCCCCGGCCGGCGGTGATGTAGAGCGTGCTGGCTTCTTCACCAACGCCGAAGCAGCAGTTGGTGGGGAGGTCGGCTGTGGGGATGTGCGCGATCTCCTGTCCGTCCGGCGAGTAGACGGCAATGCCGGGGCGGCCAGCGTCTCGAACGGCGGCATAAATGTTGCCTCGCTGGTCGACGGTCATGCCATCGATACCGTACTTCCCCTGATAATCGATGAGCGTGCGGCTCGGTCCCAGCGTGCCGTCCGGGCGGACAGGATAGGCGAGGAGTTTCGTCTGCACGGGCCGCACGAGTTGCCCACCCATGCCCAGTTGTTCTCTGCCGTTGTCGTTGAGTGCGATGTACAGCGTTTTTCCGTCGGGCGAACAAACGATGCCGTTGGGTTTGGGATTATCGGTCGTCACACGGCTGACCTGAGTGGTCGCCGGGTCGAAGCGGTACACGCTCTGGTGGTCGAGTTCGAGCGGCTCCTTACCGACATACCGTGGATCGGTGAAATAAATGCTTCCGCTGGGATGAATGACCAGATCATTGGGAGCATTAAATACCTTGCCCTCGAATTTGTCCACGAGCACGGTCAGTTGTCCGCCTGGCGTGATCTCACATAAAGCCTGTCGCCCCTCGTTGGCGCCGCAGACCGCGATCAGACGGCCTGCACGGTCGAACATCAGGCCGTTACTCTTGCCGCTGTCAGCGGAGTAGACGGTCGTACGGCCGGTTCGGGGGTCGAACTTCAAGATGCGGCCGGCCGTCTCCGCCGGAATGTCACTGAAATAGATTGCCCCGTCCGGTGCGACGGCCACGCCTTCGGTAAACTCCCCCTCGTTCCACAACTCCTCGACGCGCGCACCTTCGGGGATAATGCGGGGGTCTCCCTGTGGGGGTGCGGCGTCGGCGCCGGCCGCCCAGGCAAAGATCGCGAGCAATGCGGCACCCTGCATCTGTCGGAATGTCGCCAGTCCACGTTGAGAACCGAATGCCATCATGCTGTATCCCCTACATGGTTCCTTTAACGATTCGCGAGATGTCCAGCCAGAGCACTAAGACCATGAGTGTGACGACGAATGCCATTCCGGCCAAGGTGGCGGCGACGACAACCTGCTCGCTCGGCCGCTTCCGGGAGATGGCTTCCCAGATCAGAAACACCATATGCCCGCCGTCCAGAATTGGTATCGGCAGGAAGTTCAGCACCGCCAGGTTGATGCTCAAAAAACCCAGGAACAAAAGGAACGGAGCAATGCCGACCTGAGCCACGTCACTGGCGACTTTGACGATCCCCAGCGGACCGTGCAGTTCTTTGACCGACAGTTGCTGCGTCACGAGGTTCCGCAAGGTGAGGTAGATGTTGGCGATTGAGCTGCGCGTTTGATGCCAGCCCATATTGAAGGCGTCGGCGACATTTTCGGCCCGTTGAGGCTGAGACAACGGCAGAAATCGCACGCCGCGCGCCGTGGGCAAAAACCAATCGGTCGCAGCGACAGGAGTGAGATCGACAACGCGCGATTCGTCAGAGTCGCGGCTTTGAACGGTGAGTTGCACAAGGCGATCGGGAAACTGCTGCATCTGCCAGAAAGCATAGGCGAGATTTTTCTCGCCGATGTCGATGCTGATGTCCTGATCGATGCCGTCCGACGCGGCCCCTTCGCTTCGCTGCAGGACAAGCTTGGTAATCGCATCGTACGCCTTGATTCCGGCCGCCTGCGCCGGACCTCCGTCCTCGGGGGTGAGGACGGTCGCCTGCACGTGATAGGCGATGCCGATCGCGGGAATGGCGAGCGGTGTTTCTTCGAACGAGGGGGGAGCGGTCCACCCGCCGCGATCTTCCGGAACGATCGTCACCTGTCGCACTTCCGCGGGTCCGCCCGGCACGTCCCGCTTGATCCCGACGACTACTTCCTGCCCATGCCGCTCGGCGAAATAGTCCGGCAGGCGAAATGGATCCAGCGTCTTGCCGACGTCCTGTCCGTCGACGGATGCCAGGCGATCGCCGATTTCAATTCCCGCGGCAACGGCCGGCGAGCCGGCCTGGACCGCGGCAATGCGGCCGATGTCCATTCGCAATCCCAACGAGCGAAACGGCTCGGCCGGCAGTTGGATCGTGACTGGCTGACCCCCTTCCGTCTCGTTTGTGCCGGCCGCCCTTTCCACCGTGAGCGAGACCGATTGGGCGCGCTCCCGGCTCAGCACGTCGCTGAGTTCCGCAAAACTCTTGACCGGTGTCTCGTTGATCGCCGTAACGGTGTCGCCCGGTTGAAGGGCCGGCTGAGCCTGCGCGGCGGCCGTCCCCGGCACAACGCTCGGGATCGACATGCCTTTGGGATTCTCGAAGACGATCAGTCCCTGGGTCGGCGCGACGCCGATCTTTCGACGTGTCCCGGTCACGTCCGGCACGAGCGTCACGTCGTAGACTTCTCCGTCAGGGCGGATCGCCTTGATTTGCAACGGCCCGCTGGAAAGGGCCGTCGCCTGCATGAGATCGTTAAAGTCCTCGATACTGCGATCATTGATCTGGGCGATGCGGTCGCCGCCTCGTATTCCGACGTTCCAGGCCGGCATCCCGACCTGCACTTCACCGACCACGGCCGGCGTTTCTTCGACTCCGACGCGAAAGGCGATCATGAAGAACAGGAAGCCCGTGATCACATTCATGATCACGCCGGCGGAAATAATCGCCATCCGCTGCGGTACGCTCTTCGCCGTATAGGAACGGGGATTCTGAGCGATCTCCTCGCTGGTCAATTGGCTGGGATCGATGTCGTCCTGCCCCAGCATCTTGACGTATCCGCCGACCGGCAGCACGCCGATCCCATATTCGGTTTCACCCCACTTACGACTCCAGAACTTGAGGCCGAAGATGTCGAACCCCAGGTAGAACTTGTCGCATTGGACGCCGCACCACTTGGCGACGGCAAAATGCCCCAGTTCGTGAAAGAAGATCACCAGTCCCAGTCCCAGCACGACCGTCAGGATATTGACGAGCGATGCGGTCGACAGGGTCAAAGCCAACGTTACGGTTTCCACTGCAAAGTCTCCTGCCGCGCCCACCGATCCTGACGAAACAGTTCGTCGAGCGTCGGGCGTGGGTCAAAATCATGAGAATCAAGCACGTCACGGCAGACGCGCGGGATGTCGACAAAGGTCAGATCACCGTCAAGAAAGCGGCTGACGGCGATCTCGTTGGCAGCGTTCAGCACGGCCCCGCATGTTCCCCCTCGACGGGCGACTTCAAATCCGAGGTCCAGCGCAGGAAACAACTCCCGATCCGGGGGAATGAACTCCAGCGTCTGCGCCTCGCCGAAGTTGAGCCGCGGCGTGATCCCCGGCGCCCGTTCCGGATACGTCAGCGCGTATTGGATTGGCAACCGCATATCCGGCGGCGACATTTGTGCAATCACCGAACCATCATTGAACTCGACCATCGAATGGACGATGGATTGGGGATGGATGACGACATCAATCTGGTCGACATCCAGGTCGAACAGCCAGCGGGCTTCGATCACTTCGAGCGCCTTGTTCATCATGGTCGCTGAGTCGATGGTAATCTTCCGCCCCATATTCCACGTCGGGTGGGTCAGTGCGGACTCCGGTGTGACGCGCTCGAGTTGCGTCCGCGCGTATCCGCGAAACGGACCGCCGCTCGCTGTGAGGATAATGCGCCGCACGTGTTCCCGGCGCCCGCATTGCAGCGCCTGAAACACGGCATTGTGTTCGCTGTCGATGGGAATCAGTGTCGCGCCCGATTCCCGAAGTCGTTGTGTCATCAGGGGACCGGCGACGACAAGCGTTTCCTTGTTCGCCAGTCCGATCGTTTTGCCGCATTCGACGGCCGCCCACGTGCCGCGCAGCCCAGCCGCGCCGACAATGCTTGATACGACGAAATCCACATGCGGGCTGGAAGCAATCTCTTCAATTCCCCGCTGTCCAAATCCGAGGGGCACGCCGGGAAACCGGTTGCGGGGACAGTCCTCGGCCAACGACGCGTCGCCGAGCGCCACCTGACGCGGGCGGAACTCGTCGCATTGCCTGGCCAATAATTCCCAATTGCGGTGCGCCGTCAAGCCCTCGATCGTCAAGTGCTCACGGTGTGCGCGGACCACATCCAGGCAGCTGGTGCCGATTGAACCGGTCGAACCGAGTATCGCGAGATGCTTCATGAAAACCGGCCGGTCCACGGGAGGAAGACACGAGACCGGCGGCACCGGGCCATAAGAGCCCCTCCGATCGCGAGCGTCCATTGATCGTCGGTCGGCCCCGCACGCCGGACCCATCTCCTGGGGCGACCGGCGGAATCAGACGTAAGCTTAGTTCCGACAAGGGATTTTATGGTCAGGTGGAAACTGTCGCAAGACTCGATCTCGCATCGATCACCCCGCCGCCTCCCGTCGAGGACGCGGTTGACCGGACCTGCAGACCGGCCTACAGTTGCTCACCGCCCGAGATGTCTCCAGGTCCGCCGTGGCCAGGGCGGAAGCTCTTCGATGTTGGGCAGATCCCGCCATTCGGCTTGTAAGGTTCACGATGGCTGATTCAGATGCTCCCTCTCCTCCGGAACGCCCGAACTCCCCGCGCAATGAGCGCGGCTCGTCCCAGCCGATGTTCTGGTACGTTGCCATCGGACTGTTGGTGTTCGTGACGGCCGCGACTTATTTTCAGCAGGCGCAGCAACGCCAGCGGCTGAGTTTCAGCGAGTTTGTCTCGCGATTGGAGGAGGATGGCGACCTCACCAAGTCCAACGTGCACGACCTGACGATCGGGTTGTATGAAATCACGTTTCAGGATCAGCCGGTCGTCAGGGAAGGGACTTCCACTCTCCGACAGGAACCCAGCGGGCATGAGGGGAGCGAGAACGCCGACCGTTCGCAATCTCCCATCGCCACGGCTAAAGCGACGCCCGTACAGCGGTTTACCGTGCCCATCATGGGGCTGGGTGAGCATGCGGTCGAAGAAGCGCGGCAACTGCTCACCGCCAAAGGAATCGAAATCAACGGGTCGCGCCCCCCAACGGAGTGGCCGTCGTTCCTCATCAGCTTCATGATGCTCACGCTGCTGATCGTCCTGATGCTCGCCATGTTCCGGCGGTTCGGGACGGGGGCCGCGATGAGTTTCGGCCGCAGCCGAGGTCGGTTGATGTCTGACGACGACGTCAAAGTGACGTTCGACGATGTGGCCGGCATCGATGAAGCGGTTGAGGAGTTGAGAGAAGTCGTCGAATTCCTCCGCACGCCGGCCAAATATCAGGCTCTGGGAGGTCGCATACCGCGAGGCGTGCTCCTTGTCGGGCCGCCAGGCACCGGTAAGACGCTGCTCGCCAAGGCCGTCGCCGGCGAGGCGGGAGTCCCGTTCTTCAGCCTGTCGGGATCCGACTTCGTCGAGATGTTTGTCGGCGTCGGAGCTGCACGCGTCCGCGACATGTTCGCCCAGGCCGCCGCCAAGGCGCCGAGCATCATCTTCATCGACGAACTCGACGCGCTTGGCAAGGTGCGCGGCAGCGGACTGCCGGGCGGACAGGACGAACGCGAACAGACGCTCAACGCATTGCTCGTCGAGATGGACGGATTCTCGTCCGACCAAAGCGTCATCGTCATGGGAGCCACGAACCGTCCGGAGACGCTCGATCCGGCACTCATGCGGCCCGGCCGCTTCGACCGACATGTCCTCGTCGACCGGCCTGATTACAAAGGCCGCGAAGCGATCCTCAAGGTCCACGCAGAGAAGGTCAAGCTGGGCGACGATGTGCATCTGGGCCGCATTGCCAAGCTGACCCCCGGTTTCGTCGGGGCTGATCTGGCCAACCTCGTCAATGAAGCGGCCCTTCTCGCCGCGCGTAAGGACAAGAAGGCCGTTTCGATGGCCGATTTCGAGGAGGGCATCGAACGCGTCGTCGCCGGGCTGGAGAAGCCGACCCGCATCATTGATGAGGAGGAGAAACAGCGAGTCGCCTATCACGAATGTGGACACGCGCTGGTCGCCTGCAGCCTGCCTCATACCGACCCTGTCCACAAAATCTCGATCATCCCCCGCGGCTTCGGCGCACTCGGCTACACACTGCAGCGGCCCGAGGACGATCGTCACCTCATTACACAGACCGAACTTCAAAATCGCATCTGCACGCTTCTGGGCGGCATCGCGGCCGAGGACAATGTTTTTCAGGAAACATCGACCGGTGCGCAGAACGACCTGGAACGTGCGACCGACATCGCGCGGCGAATGGTCACCGAGTTCGGCATGAGTCCCAAGCTCGGGCGCGTCAACTACCGCGAGACGCACACGTCGCCGTTCCTGGGGACCGCCGTGCAGCGATCGTCCGGCGACGCTCATAGCGAAGCGACTCGCCGCGACGTCGATCTCGAAATCAAGCGCATCATCGACGAGTGCATGGAGACGGCCCGCGACGTCCTTCGCCGCCGGCGACCCGTGCTGGAGCACATGACACGGGAATTGATCGAGGCTGAGGTCATGGACGCCGAACAGTTGCAGCGCATCCTCGACCAGCACAAGACCGGCCCACAACTCAAGCCCGGCACGTTTGTCGGCAAGACCGATGCGGCTGAGGATGATTCGGAGCGGCCGGGCGAACCTGCGGCCGAACACGAGCGAGGCTCCGCCGAGGGAGCGTAGTCGATCATCCCATCGGTCAACGGGATAACGCGGTGTTTATGGGGCTCGCACCAGTCCGGGAACAAGGGCGTTGGTGGGGTCGCGCGGCGTGTTGTCGTGACTGAGGATCTGGCCGGCGCCGATGAAGTACGTGTGGAAGTCCGCCACGACCAGGTTGAAGGCTTCTGCTTCTTCAGCCAGCGCAACGGCCGTGATCTTGCGGGCTCCGTCGGTGCCGTGAAAATGCATTCCCGGTTCCAGGTCGCGGGAGAACCGCCATCCCTGCCCGTTCACCCAGAACGGATGCCCCCCCGTCGCACGGAGGGTGAGATCGTCCGTTGTGATTTGAAACGTTCGCACGGGCGGCCTCACCGTGGTCGCCAGCACGGGCTGATACGCCAATTCGCCGGTCGCCAGATCCTGCGCCAGCACGCGGTCTCCCGCCCGAACCTCCTCGATCGGCATTAGCCCTTGCTCCGTCCACACGGGGGTCCCGGCGACGAGACAACTACCTCCGAATTGGGTCAACGCGTTTGAGACGAATGTTGGCGGAGGCAGACGATCTGTCAACTGCTTGTCGGCCTCTTGCACATAGACTCTTTCTGGTTCGGGCTCAATACGCAGTGTCGGTTTCATCTGCGTAGCATCAATCTCGTTGAACTCTAACCACCAATCCCACCAATCTTCGGGGCCTCTCGGTTGGTCATTCTCAGTGGCTGCGCGGAGAATCGCGTCTGACCGCTGATTTGTTTGCCGAATCAGTTCGTTCCACTTGAGACGCAGCAAGTCAGATTGCCGTTCTCTATCGCGGAGGAACTGACGCGCAGTGAAGTAATCGCCTGAGTCTGCGGGTTTCTCATATCCGAACCATCGCGATTTG
>JAHBXU010000164.1 GCA_019636315.1 Planctomycetaceae bacterium
CGACGTCGATGTTGATCGCCAGCTCGTCTTGAACCCCGGCGGCACCATGCGAAGCGGGTACAACGCCTCCAAGGCCGGACCCAATCCGTGGACGCCCACCGACGACATTCGATACATCGTCGGCACGCCCGGCAAGGACTACGGCGAACACGCGTATCCCGACTCCGCCAATACGGCCACGGCGATGACCACGGGCGTCAGGACGTACAACAACGCGATTAACGTCGATGCCACCGGCGGCCAGGTGGCGACGATTGCGCATGTCGCTCAGGATCACGGATACGCAGTCGGAGCAGTCTCTTCGGTACCTGTGACACATGCCACTCCTGCGGCGACCTATGCACACAATGTCAGCCGCAATGACTACCAGGATCTGGCGCGGGACATGCTCGGTTTGCCGTCGATTGCTCATCCGGATCAGCCGCTCCCCGGACTCGACGTCGTCATCGGCGGAGGATTCGGCGCCCTGAATGACGAGCCGCGCAGCAAGCAGCAAGGCGAGAACTTTCTTCCCGGCCTGAACTATATTGCGACCGAGTCCATTGATGCGGCAAATGTGGCACAGGGAGGCAAGTATACTGTCGTGATGCGAACACCAGGGGAGAACGGTCAACAGAAACTGGCCGATGCCGCACGACAGGCGGTGGAGTCTGGAACCCGCTTGCTCGGCCTTTACGGCGTCGGCGAATACGGCGGCCACCTCCCGTTTCGCACGGCCGATGGAGACTATCAACCCGCGCCGGGCAACCGGGGCATTGCCGAGGTCTATACCGAGGCGGACCTGCAGGAGAATCCGACGCTGGCGGAAATGACCTCAGCCGCCCTGACCGTGCTGCAGACCAACCCGAAAGGTTTCTGGCTGATGGTGGAAGCCGGTGACGTCGATTGGGCGAATCACGACAACAACCTCGACACCTCGATCGGCGCCGTCAAGAGCGGCGACGACGCCGTCAAGGTCATCACCGATTGGGTCGAACAGCACAGCAATTGGCAGGAAAGCGTGCTGATCGTTACCGCTGACCATGGGCATTACCTGAATCTTCTGAAGCCGGAGGCCCTCACGCCGCCGGCTTCAGAGTGATTCGAAACGCTCGCCAATCGCGGTCAGGCGTCGACAAGGGGTCAGAATTTCCGGTACGGAAGAAACTTTCCGTTATAGGTGATTTTCACGCGATCCCCCTTCGGATCCGGCACGCGATCGATGTCGATCGTGAAGTCGATGGCGCTCATGATGCCGTCCCCGAACTCCTCCTGCGTCACTTCTTTCATCGCAATTCCATAGACCTGCATGATCTCGAAGAAGCGATAGACAAACGGATCGGTCGGCACGGTTTCGCCCAGCGAGCCGCGGTACGGATATGTTTGCAGAACTTTGCATTCCTCTTCGGTCAGCTCGAACAGTTGGGAGATCTTTGCGCAGTCCTCAGGAGACAGATAGCACTGGCCGCTCAGCGCGGCGGCCGTCCAGACCGGAGATTGTTCCAGCACTTCGGCAATCTGCTCCCACTTGAGTCCTCGTTGCACCTTCTGCGAGAGGATCTTGTCGGACACAGATTCTCGGCTCGGCATCATCGCATTGCTCCTTGATCGATACGGGTGTCACTGTCCAGAAGAGGATGGCAGGAGCGCAGCAGCACCACCGGCCCGTCGCGACAGAATCGGAAGCGGCTTTCAACAGGTGATGCGTCCGGTCGGCGCAGCTCTCCTCATCCACTGATGACCCCTCACCGGAATCAACACACGGAGCGAGCCCTCCGTGTTAGGACCCCAGGGAGGCGAGCGCCTGAGTCAGCCACAGGATACCACCCACCATCGCCCATGCCACCAGGAATCCAATCAATCCGACGCGGCTTGGACGGGGAATCTCGATGCCGGGGAGCCGAATCAACTTGCCCGTTTCCATCGGCAGCGGGTTCTCCGGCAGCGTGCAGGGCGATGCGACTTCCTCGCCCGGACGAATCGGCGTGCGGATCAAGCGGTAGAAGTGGTCGAGCTTTTCGGGCGACGGTCGGCGCGTGATCAGACTGACCAGAATTCCCACCGTCGCTCCCGAAGAGAGATACAACACGTACTGCCAGGGGATGCTCGTCCGGCCGCCGTATTGAGTGTACGGCATGACGCCCCATAACCAGTTGCGAAAGCGGCTCGGCAGATAGTCGATGTTCTCCTGCCAGAACGGGCCGTCCCCCAGCGACTGCAGGACTGCCGAGGGGGCGTGGGTTTGCGTCAGATACCACACGGTCAGCGTCGTCAGGGTCGACGCCCAGACGGCCGCCGGTGTGTATCCCCGCCAGATGATCCCGAACCAGAACGCCAATCCGATGAACGCGGGAATCGCGTTGACGTACGTGTTGAGCACCTGAATGGCGTCGCTGAACTGCGACATCACAAGCAGCGAGAGCGCGACGATCGTCAGCCCGGCGAACCGGCCGACCCAGAGATAGTGCCGCTCGCTTGCGTTCCGGTTGAGGTACCGTTTGTAGATGTTCTCCGTAAACAACCCCGAGGCGACAACCATCTGCGCGTCGCACGAACTCATAATGGCCGCCAGCAGCGCGGCAAACAGCAACCCGATCAATCCCGGAGCGATCCGGGGCAGGATATCGTGGGCCGCCACGCCAAACACCATGTCAGCGAAGCTTTTCATCGCCAGAGGATCGCTGGTCAATGCTTCGTACTGCTCCTGTGAGATGAACGGCGAGCCGGGCGTGAGATAGATAATCACGCACGATAACCCCGTGAACGTCCACGCAATTGTGCATAACCGCTTGAGGAAGTTTCCGGCGGTGAAACCGAATCGGCCTTCAAACTCCGTCTTCCCGGCGCCGCACACACCCATGATGTGAGGTTGGCAGACAATCGCCACGAGTGCGTTGATCGACAGCATGATGACATAGAACCAGGTAATCGGCTCCTGTCCCATTTTTGTCGCCAGCTCCTGCGTGAGCGTCAGGCTCAACAGCGCTTCGCCCGATCGGCCGGGGACTCCCTGATGCAGGGCGACAAAGCCGTTTGCGGCGCCGGTCACCTGAGCCGCGTAGTAGAGTGCGAAGGGGAGCAACAGGAACGAGAAGATGACAGTCAGAATTCCCTGCACGAAGTCGGTCACCACAGCGGCCCCCAGTCCTCCGGCCATACCGTACAGCACGAACATGATCACCATCGCCGCGATTGCGTACTGGGTTCTGAACTCGCCGCCGGTCATGCCTTCGACCATCCGCGCGCCGAAGAACAGGGCGGCTGCCATGAACACAATGGACATGCAGATCCCCAATATGGAATACAGCAGGGCCGTCGACCGATCGTAGCGTGCCTCAAAGAAGTCGCTGGTCGTCAGCGCCCGCAAGCGACGAAAGACCGGAGCCAGGATCCAGTAGAACGGCGTCGCCCACAGCCATAAGAACTGATACCAGATACCCGCCAGGCCGACGCGGAACGATCCGGCGGCAACCGAAACCGCCTGTTCGCTGCTGGTCCCGGAGCCAAAGGCGAAAAACATCATGAACACCTTGCCGAACCGGCGGCCGCCCATGAAGAAATCGTCCATGTCGTGCACCTGCCGATACGACCAGAGGCCGATCGCCAGAATGCCGATCAGGTACGAACAGAGGACAATCCAGTCGATCCAATGCAGGCCGAGCCACATAAGCATCCCCACGATCACGAAGAAGTCCCCGGAGCGTCAGCAACGGGACAGTTTCACGATTCCCTGGCCGAACAGCGTTGCCAGACTACAGCGAGCGCAACCCGATCGCAATCAGCGACGGATCTTGCGGACTTCGGTCGTGTTGTTCAGCAGTCGCTGATCGCTCCGACCTCTGCTCCATCGACGATCGATCGATAAGCGGCGACGTCCAACACGGAACGGCGGATGCAATTCCCGCGGTGGCGAGATTTATGACCGCGCACCGGCCGGCTCAAACATGCGCAGCACCTCGGGGCCATGATCCCGCTGCAGGAGCACGACCGCCGTATCGCCGGACTTCAACTGGTCATCGCCGCTGGCGACCCAGACGATTTCGTCCCGTACGATCGCGGCGATCAACCAGCCGGAGTGCGGAAGCTGTCGTAACGTACTGCGGGTAATCGGCGAGTTTGCCACGACTTCCACCTCCCAGACGGCGGCGTCCTGCCCGGCAATTTCCGACTGGGCCACCACCTGCCCCCCGGCGAGCATGCCGAGCACTTCGCGCGCCATCACCTGCCGCGGGCTGACGGCGATGTCAATGCCCAGCTTTTCGAGGACGTTCGCGTAGTCCGGCCGACGGACGACGCTGAGAATCTGTCGGGCGCCCAGCTCACGGGCCTCGACCCCGCAAATGATGTTGTCTTCATCCCGTCCGGTCGCCGCCACAAAGGCGTCGGCGGCCCCCACACGAGCCTCTTCCATCTCATTCCGCAAAGTCGCGTCGGCGTTCAGCACGGTGACATGTGGCAGCAGGCGGGCCAGATGTTCGCAACGTGCTGCGTCTGCTTCGAGCAGCTTGATGCGAAATCGTTCTTCCTGCAGGGCGCGGGCCAGGTGGAATCCCACTTCGCCGCCGCCGGCGATAATGATATCCATCCGTTGCCGCACCTTGCGCTCGAAGAGTTTGCGGACATCCTCCAGCTCTTTTTGTTGTCCAATGAGCGTGACGTGATCACCGCTGGCGATGCGGTCATCGGCGCCGGGAATGACCGTGTGCTGCGTATTCGAGATCAAGCCGACGCGAACCTGTTTGGGCAATGCCAGGTCAATCAATTTTTTTCCGACGGCCTTGGCATCCGGTTCCGCAGCAACTTCGAGGACGTGAACTCCGCCGCGGGCGAAGTTCTCGATCGCAAGCAACCCCGGGGCGCGAATGCCGCGCGCCAATTCCAGCGCGGTCAGCTGCTCCAGACTGAGCAGCCGGTCGACCCGAAAGTGGCGCTGGTAGTCGAAGGTGCTGAAATCGCGATAGGCCGGATTAAAGATGCGGACGACGCTCCGCCGCGCCCCCATTGCTTTCGCCAGGCTGGCGCCGACCAGATTCAGCTCGTCTCGATCGGTGACGGCGAGGACCAGTTCGGCCGACTGCACTCCGGCCTGAAACAACGGGATCGCTTCGCAGCCCGAACCATGCACCGTGCGGACATCAAGCTTCTCCTCCACGCGGTCAAGCGCCGCACGGGCCGAGTCGACAACGACCACATTGTGCCGGTGGAAACAGAGCAATTCCGCGATCGACGTGCCAACGGTGCCCGCTCCAATCACAACAATATGCATGGGGATATTTTCCCAGTCTGCGAATCTGCACCGACGAACCTGCTGCCGCGCTCATTTTCAAACATGAGCAGAAATCAACGCGTCCGAGTGTATCGGCTAGGCCCGTTGCTTCGCGACTCCCGCCTGTCGTCGAACTCTCCACGACCGTCAGGTTGGCGTTCACCCAGCGGAGATGCCGAAGACACCTGGTGATTACGCGCCCTGCTGCGACAGCGGTCCGTTCGTCGTTCATCGAATCATCGTCTCCGCGCGAGGACCATCCATCATCGGTCGCCCGATTGTCGTCCTTCATCCTATTGAGGAGCGGTGACCACTTGGCAACCGATGGATTCCACGCAACGTCATCAACTGATGATGTTCAGTTGATAGTCCTCGACTTCGCCGTCCGGGGCGAGACCGACGTAAAAATAGCCGACGGTTTGCGTCAGCCGGAATCGGGCAAAGGTCATGCCCTCGTGCGCAAACGAAGGCACAACAATCGCCAGATGATTCGTGCCGTTGACGATTGGCTGGTCGATGAAGACCTGTTCGCCCGGATCGTCCCAGTCGCCGTCACGATTGAAGTCGATCCACGCATTGAGGAACGCGGTGGTCGTCACACCATTGGCCGTGACGACAACTCCAACAGTCGTGCCGAGAGCAAGATCGCCCATGACAATGCCGTCCTCGTCGGCGCCGTCGCCGTTGGCCGCAGCGGTTGGTTGGCCGTTGTTCTCCGTATCACGCGTTGTTCCCAGCCGCAGCGTATTCCCGGTCACCACGTGCTGCGCACCGTTTGCGGCCAGCGTCGTGGGATAGCTCGCCGCAAGACCGGATTGGGCCGCCGTGGGGGCGTCGCCAAAATCAAATGTCACAGGAGCAAGCACGGCGTCAAACGCCGTGCGGACGCTGAAATAGTCATTGAAGTTCACCAGTCCGTCGCCGTCCGCGTCGCCCGTCCGGTAAGCGGCACCCGACTTATCGAATTGCTCTCTGACGGCGAAGTAGTCATTGAAGTTGACCAACCCGTCGCCATCGAGGTCACCAGTGAGTTTGTGAAACGCAAACGTGTGCGTCCGTTCCAGACCAAGGACGGTCCCTGCGGCCAACTCGGCTGTATAGCGTCCGTCCGGCAATGCAAGCTCCAACAGGTTCCAGGTGACGGCCGTCGTCCCGTTGCCCACGAGCGTTGCAGTGCTCAGGTCGATCGCCTGTCCCGTCGTATGATTGAACAGCTTCAGTGACGAGGCTCCCGCCAGCGTCGCCGGTTCATCAAACGTGAACGTCAACGAACGGACTCCCGATCGATTGGGATTGCCGGCATCGTTGACAACGACGCCCGTGACGTTGAGCGGCACGGCCGCCGGAGCGACAGTGAGCGTTGTCACGGCGGCCGTGCTGGCGGCCCCATCGTTGTCATACACCGTAAGCCGCAACTCGTAGTCGCGCGCCTCACTGAAGATATAGTCCATCGAAATCTGTCGCGTGACCGGATCCACCAGCACGGGCACGCGTCCATACCCGGCGACCTCGATCGTTGCCGTCCAGGCATCCGCTCCTGGATCGACGAACTGCCCGGCAATCTGCACCGGCCGACCGACCGATGCCAACGGCGCGGCCGTGAGACTCGTCACCTGAGGTGCCGCATTCTGGACGGTCAGCGTATGCAACTGGCTGGTGACGTCGGCGCCGTCCGTCACGGTTGCTGTGATCCAGTATGTACCGTTGTTGAGGGGCGTGAACGCGAACGTATCGCCGCTGCCATTGCCGACGACCTGCCCGTTGCTGCTGATCACATTCCACGCAACCACGTGCGTGTCCGTGTCGTCCCCTGTGATCACGGCGATGAACTGCACGGGAGTCAAAGGGCCTTCAACGACTGTCGACGGGCCGAGGATGGTCACCTGCGGCAGGACATTCACTACGGTGATTTGCAACTGATCGGTACGCACGCCGTCCAGGCCGCCGTCATCGACTTCGAGCGTCACGACATACACCCCTTCATTGAGGGGAGTGAACGAGAAGCCCCCCTGGTCACCGGGGGGAATAACCTGTCCATTGTCGGAGATGACTGACCAGCGGAACGTCACCGGCATATCCATTCCGTCAGCCGGATCGGTGAACAGACCGTCGAGCAGCGCATCGAATACGATCGGCGCCCCCTCCGGCGCGATACGGTCCGGGCCGAGATTCACGGTTGGCGGCACGTTGGCGACCGTGACGACGTGCGTCACAATCGTCTCACCCCCGTCCTCGTCGCGCACACGCACCGCGACGACATACTCACCGTCCTGACCGAATCGAAACGCCGCCGCCGTTCCCGTCGCCTGGGGCACGGCAAAGCTCGCGGGATTTCCGTCGTAGTCAAACAACCAGTCGTACTCGAGAACATCACCCGCCACATCGGACGCGGTCACGTAAAACTCCGCGGTCGTCCCTTCAGTCATTGTTGTTGGACCGGTCAGCGTCGCGGTGGGTGCGGCATTGCGGACCAGAACGGTGAACGTCGCGATGCTCGGCGGCAGTCCGTCGTCCGTATCCGTCACCGACACCGTCACCAGATACTC
>JAHBXU010000165.1 GCA_019636315.1 Planctomycetaceae bacterium
CACGTGTTGAGGTGACACTTCCGCATCATGATGCAGCCGAGCGTGATGAGCGGCGCCGTGGCGAAACCGAACTCTTCGGCGCCCAGCAGGCAGGCGATGGCGACGTCGCGGCCCGTGCGAAGCTGACCGTCGGTCTCCAGTTTGACCCGGCTGCGAAGGTCGTTCTTCACGAGGGTCTGATGCGTTTCAGAGATCCCCAGCTCCCAGGGAAGCCCGGCGTGTTTGATGGACGTCAACGGAGAAGCTCCCGTGCCCCCGCCGTCGCCTGAGATGAGGATCTTGTCGGCGTGCCCCTTGGCGACGCCAGCCGCGATCGTCCCGACACCGACTTCCGAAACGAGCTTCACGCTCACTTTGGCGGACGGGTTGGAGTTCTTCAGGTCGAAGATCAACTGCGCGAGGTCTTCGATCGAATAGATATCGTGATGGGGAGGAGGGCTGATCAGCCCGACGCCCGGAGTTGAGTTGCGAGTGGCGGCGACGATCTTGTCGACCTTGTGGCCGGGGAGTTCGCCCCCTTCGCCCGGTTTGGCGCCTTGAGCGATCTTGATCTGGAGTTCGTCGGCATTCGTGAGATACCACGACGTCACGCCAAAGCGGCCGCTGGCCACCTGCTTGATGGCTGACCGGCGGTTGTCGGCGAACCGCTCGTAGTTTTCGCCCCCTTCACCCGTGTTGGACTTGCCGCCGATGGTGTTCATGGCGACCGCCAGCGTTTCGTGCGCTTCGGCGGAGATGGAACCATAGCTCATCGCGCCGGTCGTGAACCGCTTGACGATGGCGCTCGCCGGCTCGACCTCTTCAATGGGCACCGGCTGTGTGTCGGTGCGGAACTGCATCAGACCACGGAGCGTCCCCTGCCGCTGTTCGCCCTCATTGGTCATCCTGGCGAAACGGTCATAGGCGGACTTGTCTCCGGCACGGGCCGCTTGCTGAATCTCGGCAATCGAGAAGGGATTCCAGCCATGCTTCTCTCCCGAGTGACGCCAATGGACAAGGCCGTCGTTGGGAAGGACGGGCAGGCGGTCGAGTTCGCGACGCGCAGGAAATCCTTGCTCGTGTCGGCGCAACTGCTCTTCGGCCAGAATGTCGAACGTGACGCCGCGAATCCGGCTGGCAGTCCCCGCGAAGCACTTCTCGATCACTTCGGGCGACAACCCCAGCGCCTCGAAGATCTGGGCCCCCTTGTAGGACTGCAGAGTGGAAATGCCCATCTTACCCATGACTTTGAGCAGGCCCTTGCGGACCCCCTCGCGATAGGTCTGGACAATCTTTTCCTCGGTATAGTCGTCCTTCAGGTGACCATGATTCTTCGCGTCGCGAATGGCCTCGAACGCGAGATACGGATTGACGGCATCCGCTCCATAGCCGGCAAGCAGGCAGAAATGATGGACCTCGCGGGCTTCACCCGTTTCCAGGATGATTCCAATTCGAGTGCGGAGTTCGTTGCGGACGAGGTGATGGTGCACGGCGCCGCAGGCCAGGAGTGTGCTGATGGGAACGCGGTCGGCGCTCGTCGCCCGATCGGAGAGCACGATCAATGAGTATCCGTCGGCAATTGCCTGCTCGGCTTCGGCGCAGAGGCGATCGATGGCGGGGAGCAGTCCCGCCGCCCCTTCGGAGCGATCCCAGGTGGCGTCGATGGTTTTGGTTTTCCATCCGCGATAGCCATCCAGGTGCTTAATCGCGGCTGTCTCGGCATCGGTCAGGATCGGATGCGGAATCCGCAGGCGATGACACTGTGCTTCCGTCGTATCGAGCAAGTTGCCCTCGGGCCCGACATAGCATTCGAGCGACATGATGACCTCTTCCCGGATCGAATCGATCGGTGGGTTGGTCACTTGGGCAAAGAGCTGCTTGAAGTAGTCGTACAGCAGGCGAGGCTTATCCGACAGGCACGCCAACGACGCATCGTCGCCCATCGAATAGATGGGATCCTTCTTGGCGTTCAGCAGCGGAATCAGCATGAACTGCATGGTTTCGGTGGTGTAACCGAAGGCCTGCATCTGCTCCAGCAGAGATGTGGCGGTGATGCGGAGTGACTCGGCATTGCCGTTGGTGGAGGGCTGCTGAAGGTCTCGTTCGACCAGTTCGCTCAATTCGACGCGCTGGTTTTTCAGCCATTGCTGGTAGGGACGACGTGCGGCGACTTCGCGCTTGAGATCATGATCGGGAATGAGCCGCCCCTGGGCGAAGTCGACCAGAAACATTCGGCCGGGCTGCAGGCGGCCCTTGAGTTTGACGTTGGCCGGATCGACGTGCAGGACGCCGACCTCGCTCGCCATGATGACACGGTCGTCGTGCGTCACATAGTACCGCGACGGCCGCAGTCCGTTGCGATCGAGGCAGGCGCCGATGAATTGTCCGTCGGTGAAGGACACGCTTGCCGGTCCGTCCCACGGTTCCTGCAGGGCTGAGAAGTATTCGTAGAACGCTCGTTTCTCCTCGGACATCGAGTGATGATTCTGCCACGCTTCGGGAATCATCATCATGGCGACTTCCTGCAGCGTGCGGCCGCTGTGATACAGGAGTTCCATGACGTTGTCGAAATTGCCCGAGTCGCTGCAATGCTTCTCGATAATGGGGAACAGCTTCTTGAGATCGTCGCCAAACAGGTCGGAGCGCAGGACACCCTGCCGCGCCAACATCCAGTTGGCGTTTCCCTTAAGTGTGTTGATTTCGCCGTTATGAGCCATAAACCGCAAAGGCTGCGCCCGGTCCCACGAGGGGAACGTGTTGGTGCTGAAGCGGCTGTGCACCATCGCCAGATGCGACTGATAGTCTTCGTCGGACAGGTCCGGAAAATAGACCATCACCTGGGCCGGCGTGAGCATGCCCTTGTAGACGAGGACCTTCGTACTCAGCGAGCAGCAATAGAATCGCAGTGCGTGCGGATGCGAACTCAGCCGAATGCGATGGCTGGCCAGTTTACGAATGACGAACAACTGCCGCTCCAGGGCGTCCTGGTCGACGCCGTCGGCGGCTCCGATAAGCAACATTTCCATATAGGGTTCGGCGGCGGCGGCGGACGGACCAATATTGGCCGCATCACCCTGTTGCGGGACCTTGCGCCAGCCGATCAACTGCTGGCCTTGGTCAGCAATGATCGAGCCGACGATCTGCTTGAACTCCTCGCGCGCCGCTTTGTCCTGGGGCAGAAAGACAATTCCCGCGCCATAGCGGCCACGTGCGGGGAGGTCGACGCCGAGATCGCTCCGGGCGACCTTGACGAGGAACGTGTGCGGCAGCGCGGTCAAAATGCCCGCACCGTCTCCCGTATTCTCCTCGCAGCCGCAGGCCCCGCGATGCGTCATGTGCCGCAGGATCTGATCGGCATCCAGAATAATCTGATGCGACGGCACGCCCTTGATTTGTGCCACAAATCCCACGCCGCACGAATCGTGCTCATTGGCGGGATCGTACAGGCCGTGGGCGTCCGGAAGCTGCGATGTCTTGATCGTATCCATATCCGTCTTTCCCGTTGAACAAACTCCGAACTCGAGTCCCCGCGGACTTCTCGCCCCAATCTCTCGGGGCCATTACTCAAAAAACGCCTTCGCTTCGACCGAGAACCCAGGCAACTGTTCCGGAAACGTCACTTGCTGTTTGCCTTCGACGATGACTTCCGGTTTGTCGGCGTAGTACAGCCGCACGGTTTCCGTTTCCGGATCAAGCACGCACACAACGGCGACGCCGCAGCGCAGGTACTCAGCGACTTTGGCGAGCAACTCGCTCCAGCGGTCGAACACTGACTTCACCTCGATCACGATATCGGGGGGAACCTCCAGGTACTTCTGTGGCAAGGGACCTTTGGGGATCTTCTGATAGCTGACGAACCACACATCGCCGCCGCGCACGGAGTCCGGATCCCGCTCGGTAACGATGCCCGCGTCATTGCACGCGACTCGTCCCAGATCCTGTTCTTTGACAAAACTCTTCAGCAGCCAGCTCGCATTGCTGCAGATCTCACCATGTCGCGGCTTGGGAACGTTCCTTTCGACGATCTCCCCGCGCACGAGTTCAGTTGAGACGCCCGGTTCGGGCATCCGCGCGTACTCTTCGGCGGTGATCAGTCGTGTCGCCGTGACCATGGATCGGGAGTCGCCTTTCTGGCCGCAACGCGTTTTTTCTGCGCCGCGCGACCGTCCAGAACGTGCACATTCCGTCACCCACCCATGGGCGACGGCATGCAGGGAGTGGAGTCCGTCCCGTGAGAAGCCGCTTCGTGCGGCCTACCGTGCGCCGCTCATCCCAACGGGGACGAGTGCGCCATCGTCTGCAGGGACTTCGTCGTGCAGCAGCTCGACGAACTTTTCTGCAGCGTTTGATAGATGTTTGTGGCGTTTATGAATAATGCCGAGAGGCCGGTAAAAGCTCCGATCCTCCAACGGCAGGGCTTTCAAGAACCCGTGTTCGACTTCACGCCTGACCGTCGGCAGCGGCAGGATTGAGACGCCGGCGCCGATCTCCACAGCCCGCTTGATATTCTCGATATTGTCGAACGTGTGCACTACTGTGACCGATACTTTCGCCTGCTTCAACCGACGGTCGATCTCCCGGCGAATTCGGAGGTCGGATGTGAACCCCACGAACGTTTCCCCTGCCAGATCTTCCCATTTCGCCAACTCCTGATCCGCCAGCGGATGCTCCGGAGTGATCACGAGTCCTAACTCCTGTTCCTGCCAGGGAATACAGCTGAAATCTCCGCCGTCGCGGGGAAAGGAGACCAGTCCCAGGTCCGCTTCATCACGGCTCAGCCGGTCATAAACCTGATCCGGGTGCAAATATTCGATGGACGTTTCCACATCGGGATATTCCGTCTGGAATCGCGTGACAAACGCCGCCATCTGCAGCAACCCGACGGAATAAATCGAGGCAATCCGAAGCCGGCCGGTCACCCGGTCACCCAACTGCTGGACGTTGTCCTCAAGCCGGCGGAAGCCATCAAACAGCTTGCGGCATCCTTCGTAATAGGCTTCTCCGGCTGAGGTGAGGTGAAAAGGTCGCTTCGAACGATCGATGAGGGTCGTTCCGAGATACTCTTCCAGCTGCTGTAACGCTTGACTGATCGCCGGCTGCGACAAGTTCCGCGCCTCTGCCGCTTTTGAGAAGCTGTGGCAGGCGACGATATCGCAGAAGATCTCCGCATTCCGGAGCAGCATGGCCAAATTCAATTAGATTTGCAGATCGAGAGACCGGCGAAACATAAACAAGAATGATGCCATGCTAGCCAGACGCCGAGTGCGGGTCAAGACACCGCAGGAACCGCGCCGCTCCGGTAGCGCGCAGACGATGGAGCCGCGCCGTCGCCATTCAGGCAGATGTTGCAGCGGTGACGATGCAAGTCATCGACGACGCAGCTTCCACACGTCCGGCTCCATGTTGTTACCGGCGACCATCCACAAGGCATCGTCGTGCACGAACACACTGGCGGCGTGCCGCGGTTTCCAGGGGGTGTCGGAAACTTCGTGCCACTCGACGCCGTCGGCCGAATGCCAGACGTCGTTCCGATTGCCGCCATCGACGTTGTAGCCCTCGAGCACCCAGAGTCGGTCGTCCCAGACCGCCACCTCGTGATACTGCCGCGGCTTCCAGGGGGCGGCTTCCGTGTGTCGCGTCCAGGTGACGCCGTCGGCCGAGCTCCAGACGTCGTGATAGAAGTTTCGCGAGGGCGTTTGCGGCGTGTCGTACGTGCCGCCGCCGAGAATCCAGATGCGGCCTTGAAATACCGCGTTTCCGCCGATCATGCCACGGGTTGACCAATACGGCTCCTGCGGTTTGATCTCCTCCCACTCCACGCCGTTCTGAGTCGTCCAGACGTCTCGGTAAAACACTTCTTCATCAGATTCCTTCGCAAAGCCGGGCATCGTCTGTCCGCCGATCACCCAGATCCGATCGTCATGCACGACGGTGTAATGGAGTGCGCGCGGCCCCCAGGGAATGGGGCGACCGCGGTTCGCCAGTTCCCAGACTTTCCCGTCGGCCGAACTCCAGACGTCATTCTGATAATGCCCCTGATTGACGTCTCCGCCGATGATCCACATGCGGTCGCGATAGACGGCATACCCCGCCGTGTGCCGGCCCTCCCAGTCAGCAGTCGGGTTAAAGGCGTCGTCGTGGAACGTGTTTGGTTTGACCAGCGTCCACGCGGCCCCGTCGACCGAACTCCAGACTTCGTTGTTGCAAATGCGGGGGAAGAACCGCCGCTCAGCCGCGCGCGGATTCCAGCCGCCGATGAGCCACATCCGGCCGTTGTACGTCAACGCACCGGCGCCATCGCGCGGTGCGAATGCGGCGTGCATCGTGACATTGACCCACTCGTACTGCGGCCGGTCTTCGGCAGCGCACGTGTGCACTGTCGTAGCGAGCGCACTGAGGAAGAGCATCCAACCGATGATCGACTGCCAATCAAGTGAAATCATGAGGAATCCTCATTTCGTACCGACGATCGACGCCACCTCTCGCGTGGAGTTTGCAGGATATCGTCGCTTGGCGGGCCGAACAAACACTGCCGGAAAATCATTCGTCGGCCAATGAGCGATCGCGCCAGTAGTTCACCCCGGGTGTGGTGCTCGATGCAGACGTTGGGTTTCCGAATGGACGGGGCTGGAAGCATGCTTTACTATCGTGGGAGTACGGTTGCGATCGCGCTCGGCCGGTATTCCGGCGATCCTTCGAGCCAGTTCGCCGCTGACGTGATCGACCGGTCACCTGCACGTGACTGTCCGCTTGTCCCGACACTTCCGTCCCGGTCCGCGTGTCTTCCAGCAGCTCCCCACTTCCGGCGATTGATTTTGCTCCCCCGGCTGAGGCGAGCCGTGACGTGCACGATCAGTCTGCAATGGCATCTACAGGATGTCCACCTCCGCTCATGTGGCGGGAAGTGGTCGAGTCGTTCCGTCACCAATGCGAGGTGAAGCACTGGCAGTTTCAAGGGCGCGCGCATCGCGCATCGGTACTCGGAGACGGCCCGCCGTTGTATCTCCTCAATGGGTTCTGGGGCGACGCTGCGCTGTTTGCGTTATTGGTATGGCTGCTTAAGGACGATTACACGTGCGTCATCTATGATTGGCCGGGATGGGAAGCCGCCCCCGCCCAGGACGCGGATGCGCAACTTACCGCGCTGGCCGAAGGTGTGTTTCACATCGCAGATCAGCTCGGTCACAGCCGTTTTGCTCTGCACGGAACGTCGTTTGGCGGGTTGGTGGCACTCCGGATGCTGCTTGATGATCCGCACCGGATCGAACGCACCTCGCTCCAGGCGGGCTTTGCCGCACGACCGTTGAGCGCAATGGAACGAGCGCTGCTTCAATTGGCGCGCCTTCAGGCCAAATCGTTAGGTGAAACGAAAACGGCGGTGGCCATCCAGCGCTGGAACCATCGGCCCTGGTTTCCTCCGTTCGACGCCACGCGGTGGGAGTTCTGTGAAGAACAAATGAAGCTCACATCCCTGTACGATGTGACTCGCCGTGTGACCATTGCCGGTCGCGTGGACTTGCGCCCGTGCCTCGCCCAGATTGTTCCTCCGGTTCTGGTCATCTCGTGCGAAGGCGAAGGCCGCGTGGTGCAGCAGGCCCAGCGCGAACTGGTCGAACGGATCCCCAGAGGTTCAATCGTGGGGCTGGACAACTGTGGGGCCTTGCCTCATGTAACGCATCCACACCGTCTGGCCAAGTTGCTGCGAGGTTTTCGCGACGAACTGAGTGCCCCTGCGGTTGAGCTGACGTCCCCGAGAGATGGAAC
>JAHBXU010000166.1 GCA_019636315.1 Planctomycetaceae bacterium
CTTCGACGTGCGCGAGATCCCGCGCGGCTCAGGCACCGGCATCATCTGGAGTGAAGACGGTTACATCGTGACGAACGACCATGTGGTGCGCGACACGTCGCGGCTGTTCGTCACGCTGGCGGACAACTCGACGCATGAAGCGCGTGTTGTCGGAGTCGAGCCCGGTTACGACATCGCCGTCCTGAAGATTGACGTCGGACGGCAGAGGCTGAAAACGATCCCCATTGGATCGTCCTCTGACCTGCAGGTCGGGCAGAACGTGTTCGCCATCGGCAGCCCGTTCGGACTCGACCAGACACTGACCACCGGCGTCATCAGCGGACTGGGGCGTGAGCTGGAGTCTGAGAACGGCCGCATCTTCGACATCATTCAAACGGATGCCGCAATCAATCCGGGCAATTCGGGCGGCCCGCTGCTGGATAGCGCCGGGCGGCTGATCGGCATGAACACGGCCATCTACAGCCAGTCCGGCACATCGAGCGGTGTGGGGTTCGCCGTGCCGGTCGACAGCATCAATCGGGTCGTTCCGGACCTCATTCGCTATGGCAAGCGGAATCCGCGGCCCGTTCTGGGGCTGGTCCCGTATCCCGATTCCGATTTCCGCCGGCTCGTTCGCTCCGGAGCGCTGGCGTCCGACGCCAAGGGGGTGTTGATCATGTCCGTGGTCGAGGGGACCGGTGCGGCAACGGCCGGACTTCAGGGGACGGTTTCGGAGGGGAACAACGTTCGTCTGGGAGATCTGATCACGGCAATTAACGGTCGCCGCATCGGCGACACCGCATCCCTGTTCGACGAACTCGACCGCCACCAGCCCGGTGATGTCGTTAATGTCTCCATCACGAGGAACAGCGAGAAGCTGGAAGTTCCCGTCACGCTTCAGAGCGCGTCCGGAAGCCCATAAGGCGCCCTGTTGCACAAGACGTCAAGGGCCAGAAAATGACGCCGGCTGAGATCGGGCCCGTTCAGTCTTGACGAATGACCGTCCTCCGGAGAGAGTTGAAAGTCCCGCCCAACGCATCATTGCGCCCGCCCCGGAATGCCCCTTCCACGACGAACCTTCCCGGAATTGACATGCCCTTCCGCGCTGTACTGCCCCCGATCACCGCGAGCGCGCGACCCGCAACCGATCCAGGCGGATCCATCACGGTCGGTTTTGGAAAGGTCGCCCGGGCGACGCAGCTCGTTCTAATCGGGACGGTCTGTGCAGCAACCGCACTGGGAGCCGACCCGCCGAGCGACCAGGTGATTGCCGGACGGGAAGCGTTCTTCGAGGCGAAGATTCGACCGATCCTCATCGCTCATTGCACCGAATGTCACGGTGAGAAGAAACAGGAATCCGGGTTGCGGGTCGATACGCGAGCAGCGCTCAGCAAGGGGGGTGACAGCGGACCGGCTCTCCGTGACGATCAGCCGATGGAAAGTCTGCTGCTCGAGGTCATCAACTACAACGGCGACATTCAGATGCCGCCCCGGCAGAAGCTTTCTGATGAGGACATCGCCCTGCTCACCGCCTGGGTGCGGGACGGCGCCGCTTTTCCAGCAACGGAAATGCCCGCGGCGCCTGCCTTGGGATTTGCAGCGACTCCAGACGGCCTCCTGCAGTCGCGCACGTCGCACTGGGCGTATCAGCCGGTCCGTCGACCTCCGATTCCTATCACCGAGAGTTCGACCTGGGCGAAGAACGCTGTCGATCGCTTTGTCCTCGCGGAACTCGAATCGGCCGGTTTATCTCCCAGTCAACCGGCCGACCGACGCACGTTATTGCGACGGTTGACATTCGACCTGACCGGCTTGCCGCCGACCTGGGACGATGTGGTCGCATTTGAAAACGACTCTGCTCCGGATGCAGTCGAGCGCCTCATCGAGCGGCTTCTGGCGTCGCCGCAATACGGCGAGCGTTGGGGACGGCACTGGCTCGACATTGCCAGGTATGCGGACACAAAGGGCTACGTCTTCACGGAGGAACGCAAGTATCCGTTCTCGTATACCTATCGTGATTACGTCATCGATGCCTTCAATCGTGACGTCCCGTTTAATCAGTTTGTGATGGAGCAGTTGGCCGCCGATCAGCTGGGGGGCGAAGCGGCGTCGCTGGCGGCGATGGGATTTCTGACGGTCGGTCGGCGGTTCGGCAACAATCCCCACGACATCATCGACGATCGCATCGACGTTGTGTCACGCGGCCTGCTCGGTCTGACCGTCGCCTGTGCCCGCTGTCACGACCACAAGTATGATGCCATCCCGACGGCCGACTATTATTCCCTGTACGGCGTCTTCGCCAGTTCTGTGGAGCCGGGAGAACTGCCTCAGATCGGTGATCCGGAGAATATCGAGGCCTATCGCGTTTACGAGGAGGAACTGCAGCGCCGGCAGGCGGCCGTGAATGAATTCGTAACAACAAGTGCCGCGGAATTGCGGGACGAGTTACGAATGAAGTCCGGTCTCTATCTGCTGGCTGCCATCTCACCGGACCCGCCGCAGCGGGATCGCGAGGTCAAACCCCCGATTGTCGGCCGCTGGCGTGAGTATCTGGCCGCAACGGCGAACGAATCTCATCCGATCTTTGGACCGTGGCATGTGCTCACGCAGCTTCCCGGAGAGGGATTCCCCGATGCCGCACGCGCCGCCATCAGTGTGCTCAACGAGGCTCCGGACGCGAATCCCCGCACGAACGCGCAGGTCAAGCAGGCGCTCCAGTCGGCGGCGCTTGCAACGAAAGACGACGTCGCGCGCGTTTATGGCGAGTTGCTGGCCGGCGTTCAGGAGGAATGGATCAAACTGCGTGACTCGGACGTCGCCGCGTTGCCGGATGCCGATCGCGAAGAAGTGCGGCAGGTGCTGTACGCAGACAACAGTCCCATCGCGGCGAAGGATGAGGAACTGCAGAGGCTCCTGGGACGCGACAAACGCGACAAGCTGACCAAATTCAAACGTGCGGTTGAAGAACATCAGGCGACGTCGCCCGGTGCGCCGCCGCGGGCCATGGTGATGAATGACGCCGCCCAGCCAGTGCAGCCGCACATTCTGGTGCGGGGGAACCCGGGACGCCAGGGGGATCCGGTTCCGCGTCAGTTTTTGCAGGTCTTGCAGGACGAGCCTCGTCCGTTTCAGCAGGGTAGCGGGCGGCTCGAACTGGCACGGGCGATTGTCGACCCCGCGAATCCACTGACGGCGCGGGTGATCGTCAATCGTGTCTGGCAGCAACATTTCGGGAAGGGCCTCGTCCGGACGCCGAGCGATTTCGGCATCCGTGGCGAAGAGCCCACTCATCCGGAGCTTCTCGACTGGCTCGCCAGCCGCTTCATCGAAAACGGGTGGTCCTTGAAATGGCTGCACCGCACGATTCTCTCGTCGGCCGTCTATCAGCAGTCCAGCGAGGATCGGCCGGAAGGGCAGCAGCTTGATCCTGAAAACCGACTGTTGTGGAAGATGAATCGCCGCCGCCTGGAGTTCGAACCGTTGCGCGATTCACTGTTTGCTGTCGCCGATCGACTGGATGATCGCCTCGCGGGCCGGCCGGTGGATCTGTTTGCGCAGCCTTATCCTGGCCGCCGCGCTGTGTACGGGTTCATCGATCGCCAGGACCTGCCGGGCACGCTGCGTGTCTTTGACTTCGCCAGCCCGGATGTCAGCACGGCCCAACGGCCGGAGACAACCGTGCCGCAGCAACTGCTGTATCAGATGAATTCGCCGCTCGTGTTGGAGCAGGCGCGGCATCTGGCGAAGCATGCCCAGTCCGACGCGGAGGGAGATCCCGAGTCGAGCATCGCAATGCTCTATCACCGTGCTTTTGCCCGTGACGCGACGCGCGACGAACTTGCAGCAGCCAAGGACTTTCTCTCCGGAGAGGCATCTCTGGTCACAGACTCTCCGGCCGCAGATCCACTCACACCACTGGAGCAGTTGGCGCAGGCCTTGTTGCTGACGAACGAGTTCGCGTTTATTGACTGACGTCCCACCGGCGCGGCCTGCTGGTGACAGCAAGGCTGCTCGGTGACGGCTTCAATAATGTCGACAATCTGGGACCTCGTCCGGTCGGCTCACCGCAACGGCCATTCGCCCCGGAAGACTTCCACCGCCGGACCGGTCATCAGCACGTCGCCTTCCCTGGTCCAATCAAGGAGCAGCTCGCCGCCTCGCAAATGGGCGCGGACCTGACGGCCCGTCTTGCCGTTGAGGTAACCGGCGACGGCCGCGGCGCACGCACCAGTGCCGCAGGCCATTGTTTCGCCGCTGCCCCGCTCCCAGACCCGCATCTCGAATGCTTCTGGGGAAATCACGCTGATGAACTCGGCGTTCACACGATTGGGAAACGCGGCGTGCCGTTCAATCTGAGGGCCCAACTGCAACACGTGCCTGTCGGTAATCTCATCGACAAACGTCACACAGTGAGGATTGCCCATCGAAACGCAGGTCACTTCGAGGATTTCGTCGCCGACGGCCAGCGGGACGCTCAGCGGTGGATTTCCGGGCAGCGTCGTCGGAATGTCCTCTCCCCTGAGAATGGGGGCTCCCATGTTGACCTGCACCTGTTCGACCCGTCCACCGCTCCGTTCCACGATCGTGACGGTGAGCACCCCCTTGCCGGTCTCGATGGAAAACCTGTCGCCGTCTGCCAATCCGGCTTCGGACGCATATTTGGCAACGCAGCGGATGGCGTTGCCGCACATCTCGGCTTCGCTGCCGTCAGCGTTAAACATCCGCATGCGAACCGGGGCCCGTTCCGAAGGCGTGATCAGCACCAGCCCATCGCCACCGACGCCCGTATGCCGATCGCTCACCGCCCGCGCCAGGGCCGGCACGTCTCCGGCGAACTGCTCTCGAAAGCAGTCGATGTATACATAGTCGTTTCCAGCACCGTGCATCTTGACGAACTGCATGGCTCGTCTCCTTAATTCAACCAGACACCCGATCGTTCCGCTGCGGTTCGGTCACACCACCTGAGTGCGGACCGACAGAATAGAAAGTCCGCCCCCCAACGGACCAGTCCGAACCGTTCGGATCGGTTGAAACGGAGCTTTGACGCGTCACCGGGGAACTCGAATACGGTGCGCCAACGGAGACATTCCGCCGTTCAGTCGCGGGAACGTCTGGCGGTGAATATCATGTCGAATCGCGATGCAGGCACCGAACTTCCCGCGCGTTGTGCAGATCATGGCAGAGATTGCGAGTCGCTCACAGACACGATGATTGTTCGACTTCAGCGACGTCTCATCTATCGTCCGCATCGAGAACAAGTGGTGATCGATGCTGCTTCTGTCCCTTCTGCGGACGTGCACGAAGTGCGCATTCGTGCGGAGGACGGCGTGTGGCTGCATGGATGGCACGCCGCGTCGAAAGCAGCGCCCCTCGGCGGCGATCCGGCACAACGTCCGCTCGTCATCTTCTTTCCGGGGAACTCCGGGCATCGGGGATACCGTCGGCGGGATGTCGAGCTCTTCACGCAGATTGGCGCCGACCTGCTGCTCGTCGACTATCGCGGCTATGGGGAGAACTCGGGTCGGCCGTCCGAGGCGGCAATCGCAGTCGATGCGCGATCGATCTGGCAGCATGCGCTGAGCGAGCTGAACGTCCCGCGCGAGCGCATCGTCGTGCTGGGAGGCTCGCTCGGAGGAGGAGTGGCAACCAGGTTGGCACACGACCTCTGTGAACAAGGCACGGCTCCGGCCGGGCTCATCCTGCGTGCAACATTCACCTCAATGGCCGACGCCGGCAAATTCCGCTACCCGTGGTTGCCGGTGCGGCGCCTGCTGGTCGAGAGGTTTCCCTCCATTGATCGTATCGGCGGCATCACCTGTCCGTTGCTCGTCGTGCACGGGGCGCGCGACCGGGTCGTCCCGATTGCGCTCGGCCGCCGCCTCTACGAAGCCGCGCGCCCCGCATCGTTGTGCGGCATCGCCAAGCGGTTTGTGGAACTTCCCGACTCGGACCACAATGACATCATCCATACCGGTTGGGACGTGATGCATACGGAGTTCTCCCTGTTTCTGGAGCAGGTCCGCCCGGGAAATCGGCCTTCACAGTTGCAAGGCGAGGCCCCGTCATGAGCCTGTCACCGGCCACGCTCGATCAGGCGCGGACACACCTGCGAAGGGCCGATCCCGTGCTGCGACGGGTCATCGATCGCACGGGGCCCTGCACGATGCGCAAAGGCCGGCGGCATTTTCAATCACTGGCGAGGGCCATTGTCGCGCAACAGATTTCGTCCAAAGCGGCGAAGTCGATCTGGGGCCGATTGCAGGATCTGCTGCGACCTGGCCCGGTCAATGCCGCCTCCATCGCCAATCTCTCGGTCGAGCAGTTGCGATCTGTGGGGATCTCGCCGCAAAAGGCAGCCTATCTGCATGATCTTGCGGCGCACGTCAGCAGAGGATCGCTCCAGCTTCACCGACTGTCGCGCTATCCCGACGAACTGGTCATTGAACGACTGATCGCCGTCAAGGGAATCGGCGAATGGACCGCACAGATGTTCCTGATGTTTTCGCTGGGACGCCTGGATGTCTTTCCTCACGGAGACCTCGGCATCCGCACAGCAATCCGCAATCTTTATGACCTGCCGGATCTGCCGGACCGCATGACCTGCCAGCCGCTCGTCGAGGTCTGGCGGCCCTATAGCACAATCGCCTGCTGGTATCTGTGGCGCAGCATCGAGGACGACGACACCTGGTAGCGACGCTCGCCTGCGCGAAATGGAAGTGACCTGCCCCCGGCCTTCGATAAGGGTCAGCAGCCACCGAGCCGGGCACTTCTCCGACGAAGTCATCCGATGGGCCAGCGACCCCCCTGCCAGAGGAATCCCTGCCTGATGCGTGGAGAAGGTACGCGAAAGGAAGGGCAAGAGTTCTTGGGCAGGATTGGTCGGGCTAAGGGACGCGGCTGATTGGCGATCTGGCGTGTCATCGACGCGGGGACCTCGTAGACCGCCGGGCACCCACGATGCCTATCCCAGTCCCTTTTTGGCAGCCGGCGAAGTGCGTTGGCAGGAGGCGCAGAGAGACGGTTTCAGAGGCGCATTCGCCCGGGCGTGACAAAGGAAATCGCTCCGTTCCGCATTGAGCGCGACCGTGGCTGGGCGACTTTCTCCTCTGTGCCGCACTCGGAAGGGCCGCCCGATTCCCTCCATTGCTCAAGCGGTGGGCCGGTCGCCCATCAATCGCGCACTGGTCCATGTTGGACCAATCGCCCTCCGCAACCAGACGCATCTTACATCCTGCAATTACTTTACGTTCTGCACCGGATTTTCCGGCAGAATCGGATCAATCGTCAAATCCTACCTGCGCTGCGATTCCGTTCAACTTCGCTACCCCTACGATCCGAAATACCAGAATAACTGTCACCATCGGCGGAATCGTTACAGATTGACGGCGCGGTGGCAGGACGCAGCCCTTGCGCTGCGCCCCCGTCGGGAGGCGGTCCCACCCCAACTGCGATGAAGCTTGTCAGCAGGACGCTGGAGCAATCAATGAAGAAGACATGGAAGTACGTGCTTACGGCACTGGCCGTTTCGGCCGTCTTAGGGGGCTCATTGGTCGCCCAGACAGACGACGGGGTCGTCGTGATCGGGAAGAACCGCGGCGGGGCGGCGAGTCCGCCTGCGGGAACTCCTGCGACCGGATTGGCCCGAGCGGGGACGGCCGCCACGCCGGGGTCGACATCCCAGGACCGCTGGGTGACGCCAACTTCGGCATCGAGCGTCGTCCAGGCGGGACCCGCGCCGGAAACCGTCTCGCCG
>JAHBXU010000167.1 GCA_019636315.1 Planctomycetaceae bacterium
CGAATATGGCACAGACTCGCTGGAAATCCACACCGATGCGTTCCAGCCAGGCGATCGGGTGCTGATGGTGGATGATTTATTGGCAACGGGCGGCACGATGCAGGCGTGTGTGCAACTCGCGGAGAAATGCGGCGCGAAGGTCATCGGCTGCGCCTTCGTGATCGAACTGGATGGACTCCAGGGCCGGGACAAGCTGGCCGGTCATGAAGTATTCAGCCTGATCCATTACGACTGAGTTGGGGCGCTCTTATCGGGGCAGAATTCTCCACGGGCAGTCCGTCATGCCGTGTGGCTGCGGCGTTCATTCCCCAGCCGACGGCGTGGCCGTCGGTCGATGCGGGACCGGACTTTGTGTCTCGCCAGATGGACATCGGGGGCGTCCACATCGGCTGAGGCGTGATGTTGGCGCACGGGCGAGGGGCCGTCGGACATCGTGCGTGCCTCTCCCGCGGACCACGCGGCCACACACCGGAGCCGAGATCCGCTCGGGCGTCGGAATTGATTGCCATTTGATCAGGAGCTTGAAAACGACGGGAGCTATGGTACGATCAGGGGTCGGGCGTCAAGACGGCTGGGTGCTGGTCGATTCCCGATCAAACAAATGCCATCAAACTGGAACTTGCGGAGTGATGGCTTGGCAGAACTGAGAGACGGCTGCGGCGGCGTTCAACCTGATCGCCCCGGCCTTTGGCGATTCCTTCCCCGTCTACGGACAGATCGACCATGCAAGCGTTGACCAGCGTCGTTGCACTCTGCCTGCGAATCCTCATGGAATTATTGAGCGGGAACGGAGCGGGAACGAGCGAGGGACAACGGGCGCAGCATGGCCAGCGCGCCGACCTTTGGCGAGATGGCTCCGATCGTGGCGGCGAGGCTTTTGTCGACCGGCTGGGACAGTATCTCTTGAAACGACAACCGGTTCGGATTCCCGTCCGCGCAGCGGCCCACCCGCGGCTGCCGGAGCCCGAACGACGTTAACCTCGCCGTTCGTCGTCTCTCTACACTGCTTGGCGGGATTCGTGTTGACGATTCTGCGCCTTGCACATGCCGGGCCATCTCACCGCCGCCACACGACGTGGTCGGACGATGGGGATCTCCCTTGCCGCCGCCCGCGGCCTGTCGCGGTGCCGCATGTTCAATCGATCTGCAGGTCGGTTGTCGGCAACCATTTGCCGACGTCCGCGCCCCTGCCGGTCGGTCAGAACATAGGAGGACGGTCTCCATGCCATACGGGTTTCTTGTCATCGGCCTGATCGTGGGACTGGCCGTCGGCTACGTGATCGACCGCCTCATGAAGGGCGCGGCGTATCGCACGCGAGATCAGATCATCGAGGACGCCGCGCGCGAGGCTGAAAACTTCCGCAAGACCCGTGAAATCGAAGCCAAGGAGGAACTCCTCAAACGACGCGAGGCTCTCGACCTTGAACTCAACGCCGTCCGCGAAAAACTGCGACAGGAAGAACGCAAGCTCGACAAGCGCGAGGCCGCCCTCGATGAGATGAAGACCGACATCCGCAAGAAAGAGGGCATGCTGCAAACCATGCAGAAGCGGGTCGCCGATCGGGCCAAGGCGATCGAAGCGCGCGAAGCCGAACTTGCCAAGTTGTTGCAGCAGGAGCAGGACGAACTGTTCAAGATCACCGGTCTCGACAAAGTCGCCGCGACCGAGAAACTCCTGACCCGGCTCGAACAGCACCTGCAGAGCGAAACCGGCGCCGTCATCATGCGCCACGAAGCGCACCTCAAGGAGGAGAAAGAGCGGCTGTCACGAGAAATTATCGGCATGGCCGTGCAGCGCTATGCGTCTCAGCATACGTCCGAGACGACGGTTTCCACGGTCGATATTCCCAACGACGAGATGAAAGGCCGCATCATCGGTCGCGAAGGCCGCAATATCAGGGCCTTTGAAAAGGAAACCGGCGTGGACGTCATTGTCGACGATACACCCGGCGTGGTGGTCGTCTCCGCGTTCGACAACGTCCGCCGCGAGATCGCCAAGTTATCACTCGCCAAGCTCATCCAGGACGGCCGCATCCACCCCACGCGGATCGAGGAAGTCGTCGCCGAGACGACCAAGGAGATGGACGAACACATCCTGCGACTCGGCAAGGAGGCGTCCCAGGAAGCCGAAGTTTTCAACCTGCACGAGAAGCTGATTCAACTGATGGGGCGGATGAATTTTCGCGTGAGTTATTCGCAGAACGTGCTGCGACACTCGATCGAGGTGGCGCACCTCACCGGCATGATGGCCGAACAACTGGGGCTGGACGGCGTGCTGGCCCGCCGCTGCGGGTTCCTGCATGACATTGGCAAAGCGGCCGATCATGAAATGGAGGGGGGGCACCCGGCGATCGGCGCGGAACTTCTCAAACGCTATGGCGAAGGAGAAGAAGTTGTTCATGCTGCGTTTGGACATCACGACGACATCCGGCCGGAGTACATCTACACGGTGCTCGTCGCGGCCGCAGACGCCGTCTCGGCGTCTCGTCCCGGGGCGCGGCGTGAAACGCTTGAGAAGTACGTCCGACGCCTGGAAGAACTCGAAGCCGTCGCCAACGGATTCCCCGGCGTCAATCAGACCTATGCCGTCCAGGCCGGCCGCGAGGTCCGCGTGATCGTCGATCCCAAGGAAGTCAACGATCGCGAAGCCGCCAAGATGGCCCGCGACATCGCACTGGCCATCGAACAATCCATGACATACCCCGGCGAGGTCAAGGTGACCGTCATGCGCGAGATTCGCGCCGTGGGCGTGGCGAAGTAGTCGAGAGGTCGACAGTTTGCTCAGCGGATGGCCGAAGGCAGGTCGACCGGACGCCCCATGAAACACTGGGCATGGGACACGTGCCAGTTTCCAGGCAGTCCTTTGCGGGTTGGAATGCCGTGTTCTTCCAACAGTCGACAGTGACGGACGAAGAACTTCAGGGATACTGGATCTGGTTGGATGCGAGCGCAGGTTACTTTTGATGCCGAAGCCAGTCACTGCCCTCGACATCCGCCCCCTGTCGCAGATTGAACGAGCGGTGAAATTTTCCGATCGTCCGATTCCCGGCAGGCGTCTCTCGGAAGCAACTGTGGGGGATGTGGGTCACCCTCTCGGGAAGCATGGTGATGTCCGACGTCATCCGCGCCTTTGTCGCCATCTGCGTCGCTCCCTCACCGGCATTGCGCGGGATCCTCGACGACCTGGCCTCGCTCGGCCGTGCCGTGAAGCCGGTTGCGATTGAGAATCTGCATCTGACGGTGAAGTTTCTGGGCAACACGGATCCGGTCTGGATTAGCGGCGTTGAAAAGGTTCTGCAGGAAATCGCCGCCTCGACCCCGGAGTTTGACGTCGCACTGCAGGGGCTGGGAGCGTTCCCAAGCCCATCGCGACCATTGGTGATCTGGACCGGCATGACGCCGTCGGAGGTCGTGAGTCGACTGGCGTCGGACGTCGAGTCTGCGCTGGTCAGATTCGGATTCGCAGCTGAAACGCGACCGTTTCATCCCCATGTCACCCTCGCGCGGATCAAAACCCGTCCCTCGCGAGAGTTGGCGGGGTTGCTCGAACGCCACCCGGAGACGGAGTTTGCCACGTTCCCGGTGCGCGCGATTGTGCTGATGCAATCGCAGTTGACCCCGAGCGGGCCGCGGTACACGCCAGTGAACGTGGCCACGCTTCGCGGCCCCTTTGCCACTTGACGCCGGTCGAGTATCTTGCACGTTCAATCGCATTGACCATCTGCGGCCTTTCATCGTGATTCCCTTGCAGGAGAGCAGTCATGTCACACGCCCTTCCCAAGCTTCATAACGCCATGTGGCCTGGTCTTGTCGGCAAGGAGGAAGGGACCGATCATCCCCCGATTTCGCTGGAGCGGATGCTCGAATTAACAGCGGCGGCTTCGGTCAATGGGCAGGGCTTCGACGGCATCGACTACTTTTTGTTTCACCCCCATACCGATCCGGATGCGAGCGACGACGACCTGCGTCGCATTGCCGACCTGATCGCGGGGTACGGTTTCAAGGTGGGTTCGCTGGTTGCGCCCGTCTGGCCGGGGACCGTGGGCGATTCGGCCATGGGAACACCCGTCCAACGCGGAAAGTTCGTGGACGCGGTCCGCAAGGCGTGCCGCATCGCGCGCATCTTCAATGAACATGGCGTCCGCGAGTATGGCGTCATCCGGATCGACTCGGCATCCGGACCCCAGACATGGTATGACGACCCGGCCGGCAACACGAAGAAGATCGCCGCGACGTTTCGCGAAGCGGCGACGGTCGCCGCCGGACATGGAGAGCGGTTGGCGGCGGAAGGGGAAATCTGCTGGGCCGGCATGCATTCGTGGAAGGACATGGTCGACCTGCTGGAGGCGGTCGACATGCCCGGCTCGCTCGGCTTCCAGGCGGACATGGCGCACACATACCTGTATCTGCTCGGTTACAACGCGCCGGAACATGCACTGCTCAAGGAAGGCTACTCGGATGAGCAGTTCTGGGCGGCATACAAGTCGATGACGGACGCGCTCCGCCCGTGGACGATCGACTTCCACATCGCCCAGAACGACGGCCAGGTGCATGGCACCGGATCGCATGACAAAACCGGCAAGCACTGCCCCGCCGATGATCCCAACGGGAAACTCGACATCGTCAAGTGCGCCGGCTACTGGCTCGACGGCGCCGCAGAGCGCGGCATCCGCCATATCTGCTGGGACGGCTGCATGTTCCCCAACCAGATGCTGGAGACACCATCAACCTGGAACACGATCTTGGCCGCGATGATCAAAGTCCGCGACGCGCATGGCTGGGAGTGAGTGAACCAGGAGGTCGAACCTACGCTCTGTCAGAGAGATGGCGTACTCCCTCCGGAGATTCAAGGAATGGCAAAAGCTCGGTCGGCCAGAACGGCAAAGGACTTGAGAGACGACTTGCGCACAGTTCGATACAAAATGCAGATGCTGGTCGGCACTGCACAGGTCTTGAGGAATGCAAGCGGCAACCTGGATTCGGTGATTCACAATGCACTGGTGGAGTCGTTCGCACTGCATTGCCGTGCGTTGATTCATTTTCTCCACGGGGACGCACGTCAGAAGAATGGAGCGCCACTCTTCGGTTCCACAAAGCCAACCGACGTTATCGCGGAGGATTTCTTCTCGGCGACTGGCGCACATTGGAAAAACAGACCTGCGATCACCGCAACTTTGATTCGCGCGAAGACAATGGCTGACAAGCAGATTGCCCACGTCACGGAACAACGACGTACACTCAATACCAGTCGAGCTCGGGGAAAGACGTGGCATTTTGCGAGAATTCACAAGCACCTGTCTAAGGTGATGCACCGCTTCCTGCGAACCGCGCCGAATCTTCACGGAGCATACGTCCATGAGATTCGGGCGGTGCTGATTCAATAGATCGTGGTCGCGGGTGAAACACAGTCGCGTCAGGTTGACCTGTGCCATCGATTGATTGAAGATTGGGAGTCAGGTTTTAACGCGAGTTCATGAGTATGCCCAGTCCCTTTCCCGGTATGGACCCCTGGCTGGAAAGCAGCACCGTCTGGCCGGGTTTTCATGACAAGCTGATCGTGCGCACCGTGGAAGTCCTGCAGCCGCAGCTGAGATCTCGCGGCTACTACGTGGACATTGGTGAGCGGATCTGGTTTGCGGAAGCCGGCCGCGGCATTCTTCCCGACAACATCATCGTGCGCCATACGGAGAGCCCGGCGAATCGATCAACGGAGATGAGCTTGTTGACGGTCGATGAACCGGTACGGGTCCTTCGCGCCCCGGTCGAAGTACGTGAACCCTACCTGGAGATCTACGAATCACAGCGCCACCAAGTGGTGACGGGCGTTGAGTTCCTGAGTCCGGCGAACAAACGCAATTCGACAGGCCGCCGACTTTATCGCCAGAAACAAAGGGAACGGCGCCGGGCGAACGTTCATCTCGTGGAGATCGATCTGCTGCGTCGCGGGCGAAACGTGCTCGACATGCCGGTGGAGGTTGCCGAAGCGATGCGCCCGTGGCAGTATCTCGTCAACATCGTGCGCCGCGGGTCGGATGAGTACGAGTTCTACCCGATCAAGCTGCCCGACAGGCTGCCGCGCATTGGCATCCCGCTGAAAGCTGGCGATGGGGATGTCCGGCTCGACCTTCAGGACGTGTTCAACCGCAGCTACGATATCGGACCTTATCCCGAACGACTCGATTACACCGCTGCGCCGCCTCCACCCGAACTCAATCCGGACGATGCGGCGTGGGCTGATGAAATCCTCAGAAGCAAAGGACTTCGCCAATGACGAAACCTCTCAACCTCGGCATGATCGGTTACGGCTTCATGGGCCGCGCGCATACCAACGGGTACAAGCGCGTGGGGGATTTCTTCCCGGAGCTGCAATACCGGCCGGTGCTCAAGGCGGCTTGTGCGCGGAACAGGGAGAACATCCAGAAGTTCGCCGATCAGTGGGGGTACGAGTCGATCGAGACCGACTGGAAGGCGCTGCTTGCACGCAAGGACATCGACGCCGTCGACATTTGCGTGCCGAACAATCTGCACAAGGAGATTGCCATCTCGGCGGCCGAGGCCGGCAAGATGATCCTCTGCGAGAAGCCGCTGGCGATGAATGTGGCCGAAGGGGAGGCGATGTGTCAGGCGGTCGAAAAGGCGGGGGTCACCAACACCGTCTGGTACAACTATCGCCGTATTCCGGCCGTCACGCTGGCCAAGCAGATCATCGATTCCGGCAAGCTGGGGCGCATCTTTCACTACCGCGCCAACTTTCTGCAGGACTGGACGATCAGCGAGGATTTGCCGCAGGGAGGCGCGGCCCTCTGGCGTCTTGAAGCGGATGCCGCGGGGTCCGGCGTGACGGGCGACCTGCTGGCGCACTGCATTGACACGGCCATCTGGCTCAACGGTCAGGTTCGCGACGTCACTGCGATGACGGAAACTTTCATCAAAGAGAGAACGCATCAGCTCACGGGAAAGAAGCAGAAGGTCGGCATTGACGATGCCTGCGCGTTTCTGTGTCACTTTGAAAACGGCTCGCTGGGGCTGTTCGAGTCGACACGCTATGCCCGGGGACACAAGGCGCTCTACACGCTGGAAATTAACGGCGAACACGCCTCGCTCCGCTGGGATCTCCACGACCTGCATCGGTTGGAGATGTTTGACCATGCGGATACCGGGCTGACCCGCGGCTGGAAGAGCATCCACGTCACCGACGGCGATCATCCCTATATGGGCAAATGGTGGGTGCCTGGGCTCGCGATCGGCTACGAGCACTCGTTTGTGCATCAGGTGGCCGACTTTCTGAAGAGTCTGGAAACGGGCGAGCCGTGTCATCCCACGTTCCGCGACGCCCTCGACACACAAAAGGTGTGTGACGCCGTCCTCGCGAGTGCGGCCGATCACACCTGGCACAGCATCGGCTGAGCGACCGACGGACGTGCTTTCGCTGGGTGTCATTCCGCTGTTTTCAACGGTATAATTCAGCGGCTATTATAGGGTCTGCTATTCACGGGTCGCGGAGGGCCGCGCCCCGTGTTCCTTTTTTGCCAGTCGTCAACCGCCGGAGGTTTGAGAATGGACCGGCAGCCGATTACGCGCGAGGGGTACGAGAAGCTGTCCGCCGAGGTCAAGCGGCTGGAACAGGAGGAGATGCCCCTGATCGCCGAGAAGATCGCCGCCGCGCGGGCGGAGGGGGATCTGAGTGAGAATGCCGAGTATCACGGCCAGCGCGAGGCCCAGGGCATGCTC
>JAHBXU010000168.1 GCA_019636315.1 Planctomycetaceae bacterium
TTGACGAGCGTCAGCGCCAGAAACACGCGCCGCTGTGCCGCTGTCATCACTGACTGCAGTTGTACGACGTGTGGCGTGGTGGGAGGCATCAAGTCCAGGATCGAAGTGTCAAAGCGAAGGCGGCCAACCTGAGAGCCGACCACCACGTGAACAGTTTGCTGCATCCGTGGGATCAGAACCCGAAGCGTCGGCGAGGGACCGAATGACAACTCCCTCGCTGACGCTTCAGGCTACGATGGGGAGTGTTTTGCCGTCCATGACTGGAACAGGGTGGTGCGGGCAGCCCTCATTGAAGTTCATCCTGCGGGCGCGGTTTAAGGGTGATAATGCGCTTGGACGAACCGTTCAAACTCAGTTCCACATGCGGAAGTTCGTACTCGTCCGCCGCCAGATTTCGGTAGACCGCAATCGCCTTACCCAGGTCGACTCCGCGACGGTACAGCGGAAATTGATCGACGCGGACGAACTGTTCCGGTCGCTCCTCAAGCGCCTTGAGGAGCAATGCTCGGTGGGGAACCGTCTCGCGTCCCGAACGGGTATATCGATCAACGACAATGTAGTGCACGGGGACTTCGTCGAGGAATTTCACGACGGCGTCGGTGTCCTCTTTCACCAGGGAGTAGAAGGTATCCGACCAGTCGCTCTTTGCGAGAACTTTGGTGGCCCGCAGCACAACGCCTTCCTGCTGACGGTCGGCCATCAGACGCTCGACCACGAAGGCTCCCTCTCCGTATTCGTCCGCAGCGATCATCGTCACGAGGTTGGGGCGAATCGGAACTGCCGTCGCAATCTGCTCGTAACCAAATGTGTTCCCGGGAATCGTTCCCGCCGCGAGTAAAACCGCAGCGATGCACGTCATCCCCGGCAGGACGAACCGGTAGCGGGGCGAATCGACAGGAAACCAGGCCGCGAGAGACCTCAGTGCCTGCACATTCAAGAGAAGCAGCGGCACGAGGGCCGGCATAAAGTAACGGCTGGAGGGAGGCGCCGGCACAACCACGAAGAAGAATACGATCCCCACGATCCAGATCAAAGCCAGGCGGATGTGTCGGGCCACGTCGTCAGGTTGGGGCTGAAGCAGTCCGCACATCGCGCCGGCCGCGGCCAATAGCAGAGTCACCGGATGCGCAGCTGCCAGAAACGCGTGGAACACCTCCGGAACGTCTTCCAGCTCCAGCATCCGCCGCAAGAGTTCCACCACGCTCCTTGATCCATGAATCGTCGATCCGAACGTGAGTTGCACCCAAAAGGCCGCTCCGGTCAACAGCAGTGCCAAGGCAAAACCCGCGAGAATTTTTCCATCGCGCAGGAGCGACGTTCGCAGGGAGGCGGCAAGAAACAGCGGCAGCACAATCAGCAGATGAAGAGCGTTCTCCTTTGTCAAAACCGCAAGGGCCAGCCAGAACGCGGTGAGTACGAAATGGCGCGTGCTGCGTGTGCGAGCATAATCCGCCGCTGCGAATGCCGACAACATACACAACAGCAGTGTCAGCACATCCGACATGATGATCCGCGAATGCCACCGGATTGGCTTGGTGGCGGCGAACAGCAGCGCTCCCATCACGGCCAGTTCAAACCCATAGAGACGCGATAGTCGACGGAAAAGAACCACAATTGCCGCGGTGGAGATCGTCGCGATCAACAGCATGCCACTGGTTTTGCTGGCGCCGAAACACAGAAACCAGGCCCCCTCCAGAAAATGGAAGAGCGGAGGAGAGCGGCTGAACGTCACCTGAGGCGAACGCAGGTAGAATTGTTCGGCGAAAGAGACCGGATTGGCCCCCAATGCGGTCCGCACATAGTCGGCGATCATGACGCCCGTGACAAAATGTCCCGCGCCGTCCGATTCGTAGATGTTCGCACGATAAACGCCCGTGGCGAATTGATAGCCCACAACCCCCACAAAGACCGCGACGACGCCCAGCGTCGACGTGATGCGGGAATGAACCGTCGCCCGCTCCTCAAAATCAGGCGGAGCGCACGCGGCTGTGTGCATGGACACTTGGGACATTTCGCGAAGCAGCTGGGTTGCAATGGGTCCGTCGAACGAGCGTCAGCATCCTTCGGTGGCCCGGGGCGCACTTCGTCCCTCTGGGTGACAAGCGCTGATTCGCCGCCCCAGGTGAAGTAAAGAAAACACGTCGCGGACAGCAACTGCGACGCGGTGCGACTCGTCATGAGGGGCAGGGGCATGCCGCGACACGCCCTGGCACTGCTCCGCGTAAGTTCAACCAACTTAGCATCTCCCCGACGTGAGTCAACGACCACCGAATGGGGGGAAAGGGCGGCGAAGCGGGCCAAGTGCCGCATCGACCAATCAATCTAATTGTCACACTTTACACAGGTTGTGTTGAATTGAATGATCCTGAGGCGCACTTGGGAGGGGCAGACTGCGTTGAGCGTTCGGACTGGGTGGGGAATCCGGTTGACGCTGATGGACGACGGTGCATACTTTGGGGCACAATCGCTGATGGCAGCGAAGTGGATCCGGACGATCCGCACCCTCACACCAAGTCGCCGAGGCTGGTGAAATGATTCGCCCAAGGGCTGAAAGTGGCCGACTATGTTGCCTGACCCGCGCCTCCAGCCGACAGCGGACGATCGAGCGTCGGATCCATTGGGCGAAGATTCGTCCGTCGTCGTCATCGGCGCTGGACCGGCGGGGCTGACCGCCGCCTACGAACTGCTGAAATACGGCCATTGCCCGCTCGTGCTCGAGCAAAGTCATATCGTCGGCGGACTTGCGCGCACGGAGGACTACAAGGGCTTCCTGTACGACATGGGAGGCCACCGCTTCTTCACAAAGTCACCCATCGTCGACTCCATGTGGCGGGAAGTGCTTCAAAAGGACTTCCTGCGAAGGCAACGGTTGTCCCGGATCTTCTACAAAGGAAAGTTCTTCCACTATCCCCTCAAGCCGCTCGACGCATTGTCGCGGCTGGGAATCTGGGAGAGCGGCATGGTCGCCCTCAGCTACCTGTACTCACAGATTTTCCCGAATCGCGAAGAGCGAACGTTCGAGGATTGGGTCAGCAATCGCTTCGGCAAGCGGCTGTTCAACACCTTTTTTCGCACATATACCGAAAAAGTCTGGGGCATCCCCTGTTCCGAACTCAGTTCGGAGTGGGCCGCCCAGCGAATCAAGGATCTCTCGCTGAAATCGGCTGTCTGGTCGATGTTTCGCAGTCCCGGCACTCGCATCAAGACATTGATCGAAGCGTTTGATTATCCCCGTCGTGGTCCGGGGATGATGTGGGCCGCATTCCAGAGCGCTGTGGATGAGGGCGGTGGAGAAGTCCGGCTCAACTGTCCGGTGAAGCGCATTTACCGTGACGGCATGCGGATCACCGCAGTCGAAGTGGATGGCCCGCAGGCCGAACGCATCGAGGCAGACGCATTCATCGCCAGCATGCCGCTGACCGAACTGATCAAGCGGCTCGATCCTCCGCCTCCGCCCGCGGTTCTCCAGGCGGCGGGCGAGTTGAGCTATCGCGACTTGCTCGTGGTCGGCCTGATCCTCAACAATCCGGATCCCTTCCCCGACAACTGGATCTACGTACACGATCCGACCGTGCGCGTCGGGCGCATTCAGAATTACAAGAACTGGAGCGAAAGCATGGTCCCCGATCCCTCGAAAGGGAACGTGGGCATGGAGTACTTCTGTAATGAGGGGGACGATTTCTGGAGCACGCCCGATGCCGAACTGATTGCGACGGCGGGGCGAGAACTGGCCCTGCTCGGGCTGATCAACGACGGCGACGTCCTTGATGGAGTCGTGTTTCGCGTCCCAAAGTCATACCCCGTATACGATTCCGGGTATCGGGACCGGCTGGACACGATCCGCGATTTTGTCGACAGCCTCGAAAACCTGCAAATGATCGGCAGGAATGGCCTGCACCGTTACAACAATCAGGACCATTCCATGTTGACAGGAATCTACGCGGTGCAGAATTTAATTCGTGGAGAAAACCACGATTTGTGGCAAATCAACGCGGATGAAGAGTATCATGAAACGTGCAAGGAAGCGCCCCGATCACGCGTCCCCACGTCTCGTGAGGTGCAGACGGCGGACTGCGCGGATAAGATGCCGAGTCGCGCGGCAGTACGTTCATGAGACCCCCAACATGCATCGGTCGGCCTGGGCTGCGACCCACGATCTGCCACACACGTCGATCGTCGTGCCGGCACGCAATTGCGCCGATGAGTTGAGACTCTGTCTCGAATCGATTCAACTTTCGGATCTGCATGACTTCGAGATCATCGTCGTCGATGACGCCTCGACAGATCACACGGCCGCTGTCGCCGAGGAGTTCGGCGTCCGGACGATTCGGCTGCAGGAATGCGGTGGACCGGCGGCCGCCCGCAATCTGGGTGCGGAAGCCGCGTGTGGAGAGATCCTCGTCTTCCTCGATGCCGATGTCAGCATTCATCCCGAGACGCTGACCACGCTGGTTGGCCGACTCGATCAGGATCAAACGTTGACGGCCGTTTTCGGTTCTTACGACGATGAACCGGGCGCGGGCAACCTGGTCTCGCAGTATCGGAATCTGCTCCATCACTTCGTTCATCAGAGCTCGTCTGACGATGCGATGACGTTCTGGGCCGGATGCGGAGCGGTGCGGACCGCCGAGTTCCGCAGCATCGGCGGATTCGACGCGGGATATCGGCGTCCGGCCGTTGAAGACATTGAATTCGGCTACCGGTTGAGAAATGCGGGCCATCGGATCGCCCTGGAGAAAAAAGCCCTCTGCAAACACATGAAGCGTTGGAGGCTGTGGAGCATGATCTCCACGGACATCTTCCGGCGCGGGCTGCCGTGGACGATATTGATCTTCAAGCGGCGGATGCTCAACGACGATTTGAATCTGAAGGTCAATCAGCGTCTGAGCATCATCTTCACGTATCTGCTCGTCATCGTCAGGTTCCTTGCCGTTGCGCAGCGCCGCCGTTTGTTGATTGCCCATGGTCGGTGCCGGTGATCGGACCTTGTGCGTCGACGCCTGGACCGATAATAGCCAACGGACAGTCCCCAATCTCGTGCGTCATCCTGTCTGGCCGTGCTCGCCGCACTGGGTATCTTCAGTGCGATCGTCAATCCGGCTTTGACGCTTCTGGCAATCACAGTCTTGTTGTCGATCGTGCTGCTCAACATGGACTGTTACACGTTCTTCGCGAAGTCCCGGTATCCGCTGTTCGCCATCACGGTCGTGCCGCTGCACGTCATCTATTTTCTCGCGGCCGGAATTGGGTTCGGTCTGGGTGGCGGCGCTTATGCCCTCAGCTCGCTCACCCATCGCAGTCGACCAGCCGGCCGGCGGCCCCCCAGCGGGACGTTGGCGGTGCAAACGCATCTGTCCGCCACGCCGCGGCGTCGTTCCGACGCATTGCTGCCAACCAGCCTGCCGGAGTCGGACTCCTGGCTCGGCCCGGGTTAGCCGGTCCAGAAGGACCTGCGTTTGATCCGCGCAATCGACGAGGCGATACGGTTCTCGATCAAACGCGATTCGGTGCGGAGAAGGTCTGCGTCTCGCCCGTTACGCGCGATTACGGCTCGGTCAATCCTGACGCGACCAGTTCACTGCGCAACTCAGATTCTGCGGCGAGGATTGGTTCCAGCAGGGTGGCGATCTCTCGCTCCTCGGCCGGTGTGAGGCGGCGTTGAGGGGGGCGTGGAGCGCCGAAACTGTGGCCGAGGATCTGCATCCCGAACTTGAGCATGCTGACGTTGTAACTGTCTCCCTGCCGGGCACGGTATTCTTCGATCGGCAGGATCAGTTCCTGAAGCCGCATGCCTTCTGCATACTCCCCGGCCGCGAACGCGGCGTGCATCGCGAGCGTCAGGTGTGGACACAGGTTGCCGGCGCCGGTCGTATAGCCGGTCGATCCCGCCAACATGTAAAACGGGGCATACCGCTCCGCCGTCCCGCAGAGCCATTCGATCCGCCCGCCGTCCATTGCCACCGTCCTGCGAAACTGGTTCATCTCGTTGACGGCGTACTTGATTCCCACCACCAGGGGATGGTCGGCCATCTCGAGAAGGAGTCTGTCGGACGGAAAGTCCCCCTTCTTATAGATCAATGCCGGCGCTGTCGCCGCGTCGAGGACGGTGAGAATGTAATCCCGCACGCCGTCATCACAGAGATACGGATGCGTAAACGGCATGAACATGATGCCGTCGGCCCCCAGCTCCATCGACCGTTCGCCAATTTCGATGGCGTGCTGCACCTGATAACCGACCGGAGCAAACACGACGGCATCGTCGTCACTCGCCTCACAGGTCACCCGCACCTGTTCGACCACTTCGTCGGTCGACAGGTTATGGAACTCACTGGTTCCAGCAGCGGGCAGGAATGCGCTGATGCCGGCAGCCGACATGCGGGCGATGTGCTCGGCCTGGGCATCGAGGTCCGGCGCGCCGGTGTCGTCATAGGCCGTCAGCGGCACGAGATGGACGGTGCGCAGACAACGCTGGTCGAAGGGCTGGCTCACGCGGGGCATCCCTGAAGCAGGAGGTCAATGTAGAGATTAAGGTCGCTGCGGGTTGAGCGACGGCTCCCTTGTACGCCTGCATCACCGTGAGGTCAAGCAGGAAGGAGACGTACTCGCAAGGTCGAGTGCGGGCGCGACGCACGATGGCACGGCTTGAGGACCTGCGAAGTTGTGCGAGAACCCAAGCCGAAGTGAGCGCTGCGAGTGCAACGATCACGGGCAATGCGATGTCGACTACTGTTCGGTGTCGAGGCCTGCCGTCGACGGGACGTCTGACGACACGATGGCTGCGGTCTTCCGGTTCGGAGTTCGCCAACGGGGCGGCACGAGAAACAACGTGCCAATGACGGCCGCGCCGAAGAGCGAATAACAGACGGTGAAGACCCACGGTTCGGCTTCAAAGAACATGAGATCGTGCAGCAAATCGGCAATGAACGCCCCGCGATGTGTTGCATCGCCGGCGAGTCGCCTCAACTGGTTCTCCCATGTCGTTAAGGGGCAGACGATGCCGGCCCACGATTCCAATACCACAACGACAATCATCACCAGGTGCAGGACGCGAAAGGCACGATTTCGCACCCAGTTCCAGCCGCAGATGCCGCCCAGCAGAATCGCGATCAGTCCGAACAGAACAAACGACACATACGCGAAGTGGACCACGACGACGAAGTCGGCCAGGATGCGATACAGAAGCGTCATACTCAACCGACGCGGCACGATCCGTTAATATTCCCGGAAAATGACGAGATCGGCAGAAATCCTCGCGGAAGCGTCGACGGACGGCGTGCGGATCTCTAGGATAGCGTCCGCTGCTCGACAACCGGATCGTCCATCGTGAGCGAAGGGACTTGGCCACTGTGAGAATTGCGGTTCCCCTGGAAACCTTTCCCGGTGAGAGACGGGTCGCCCTTATTCCTGGTTCGTTGGCCGCGCTCCGCAAACTGGGCGCGGAGGTGCTGGTCGAGTCAGGGGCGGGTCACGAGGCCGGTTTCTCCGACGAGTCGTACACAGCCGCCGGCGGATCCATTGTCTCCGATCGGGACCGGCTGTTCGCCGAAGCCGACGTCGTTTGCCAGGTGCGGGCGGCCGCGGCCAACCCGACGGCAGGCGCCGCCGACCTGCCGCGACTGAGGAACGGGCAGATCCTGATCGCCCAATGCGATCCGTTGTCTTCTCCCCAGACATTGCAACAGTTCGCGTCGCAACAGGCGACGGTGTTCGCGATGGAGTTGATGCCGCGCA
>JAHBXU010000169.1 GCA_019636315.1 Planctomycetaceae bacterium
GTGGGAAACGCGATGGCGGGATGCCGCCGCGCGGGGGGGAGTCCATTTTCACTCCGTCGGAAAGTCGCCCGACGGTCAGCCACTCGACGAACTCCGGCAGGCGATTGGTGACGAACACGACGGGTCGCTTCGCCCGTTGTGGATTGTCTTCATCGGACACGGCACTTACGACGGGCGAGAAGCCAAATTCAACTTGGTCGGCCCCGATGTGTCGGCTCAGCAACTCGCCGAGTGGCTGATGCCACTCGGTCGTCCGACGGCCATCATCAATTGCGCCTCGGCGAGCGCGCCGTTCATCGAGATCCTGTCCGGTCCCGACCGCATCGTGATCACCGCCACCAAAAGCGGACAAGAAGTGAACTTCACCCGCTTCGGCGAGCATTTGTCCCGTGCGATTGGCAGCCTCGACTCGGATCTCGATAAGGATGGACAGGTGTCGCTCTTAGAGGCGTTCTTATCCGCAGCGCGACACACACAAGCCTGGTACGACGGCTTACAACAACTGGCGACGGAACACGCTCTGCTCGACGACAACGGCGACCGACGTGGAGTTCGAGAGGATTTTTTCGTCGGTCTGCGTCCCACGAAGGCCGCCGAACAAGGACTTGAAGTCGACGGCCGCGCAGCTCATCAATGGCATCTGGTTCCCAGTGACGAGGAGCGTCGTTTTCCTGACGAACTGCGACCACGGCGGGACGAACTCGAACTGGCGATCGCCCGACTCGGTGATCGCAAAGCGGAGCTCGATCCCGACGTGTACTATGCCGATCTGGAGCGGCTGCTTGTCGAACTTGCCGAACTGTATGAGCAGGCGGACGCGGCGGCCGGCGAACGGGAGGATCCTCCCGGCAACGTTCCCACACAAGCATCCGAGGCCGTTGATGCCGTGCCGCAGGTCAGGGGCCAGTGATCTGACAAATTCGCGCGAGATCTTGGTCGGCGTCGATCGTACGATGTCCCATGACGGGCTTCGTCTCGCCGCAACGCTCACGGGCCCGCAGCCATCGGCCATGTGGAGCGTCTGAGCCGGACCTGATCGTCGCCCCGACGAAACATTATCAGCGGACTCATGTCGTTCATGGCAGGATTCATTGACCAGTCGTTGCGGCGCGCCTTATACGCAGGATTCCAGTTCGGACCTGCGGTGAAGCGATGGGTGAAATCGAAGCCGCGATTGGCGTCCATTGCGTTCGATCTCTGGAGCTCGGGATATTTCAATCATGCCGAGATCCATGAGAAGATGCTCGCGGATCGCATGCGGATCGAGAGTTACTTCCAGGCCGTATCGAGACATGTGCGCCCCGACGACGTCGTCGTCGATCTGGGAACCGGCACCGGAATCCTGGCGTTCCTGGCGGCTCAGCGAGGCGCGGCGAAGGTCTACGCCGTCGAGCATTCCGCCATGATCGAGACCGCCCAGCATCTGGCGGAAGCGAACGGGCTGCGGAACGTCGAGTTTCGACGCTGCAACAGCAAAGACTTTCATTGTGAGGAAAAGCCGACGTCATCCTTCACGAGCAGATTGGCAGTGCGATCTTCAATGAGAACATGATCGAGAATGTCACGGACCTTCGCGATCGGGTGCTCAAGCCGGGGGGCCGCATTCTCCCCAATCGATTCGAGGTGTTTCTGGAGCCGGTCCAGCTGCAGGAGGAGTTTCGCGTGCCGTTCATCTGGGAGATGGACGTCCATGGGATCCGGTTCGAGAGCCTCAGGCCGGATCGCATTGCTGCGTCAAATCACCGTGGGTTCCTTCAGCATGAGAGCTGGCGATTCATTCGCCCGTTTGAAGTCGAGCGGCTGCTGTGCGATCCACGGCCCCTGATGACGTTTGACCTGGAGACGATGGCCGCAGATTATGCGCCTGAGCCGATCGTCGTGCAGAAGCGAATGCTGGACGACGGTTGCGTCGACGGCCTGTTGCTGTATTTCAATGCTTATTTTGACGACGACAACGTGATCAGTACGACGCCGCTCAACGTCGAAACCAACTGGCTGCCCTCTCTCCGGCGACTCGAACGGCAGCCGCTCGTTGCCGGATCGCTGGTGGACTTCACCCTCCATGTCCCTGACGTGCGCGATTATCGCGCCTGGGAACTGGACTGGCGAACCGGCGTATAGGGCTCTGTCCACCGTGAATTGGGGGATTCCTGAGGCAGAGGTCTGTCACCCGCCCTCAGAGCCGCGACCGGTCGCTCACGCTCGCGGCTCTGATGATCCCCCCTCATTTCAGAGCCTGCAGGGTGGGGACTATACCGCGTGCTGTGCTGAAATCCGCCGCGTCGTAACCAGTGGCTGGCGTGGAAGATCCGCGCGACCTGCAAAGAATCCTGCAGATTGTCTCAAGATCGGCGTTTGCTCTGCGAATGACTGGTGTGCGCGAGGGACCAGCGCGGTCGCCACACTCCCCTGAACCCAATCACCCCGTCGCTGAGACAAACGACGACACGAGGAGCTGAGTCATGTTAAAGAAAGCCATTCTGGGATCGTTGGCGGTCGCATCCGCCAGTGGATTTTTCTTCGGCCGGGACGCCGTGAGCTATTTGAAGACGGGCGTTGCGTCGGTGCGCGACGCCGTCCGATCGGAAGTGCCGATCGAGTTTGAGATGGAACGCGCCAAGAAGGAAGTCGAGGCCTTGATTCCTGAGATTCACAAGTCGCTCAAACTCGTGGCCGAGCAGCAGGTCGACGTCGAGAAGATGCGCAAGACCGTCGAGCAGAAGGCCGCCGCACTGGCCGAACAGAAGGAAGCCATTCTGGCGCTGAAAGAAGATGTGGATTCGGGCGGGACGCAGTTCGTCTATGCCGGCCGCACTTATACGGTCAGCGAGGTCCAGCGGGACCTGACGGAGCGCTTCAACCGATTTAAGGTCGCCGAGACGACGCTGAAGGATCAGGAAAGCATTCTGGCCGCGAAGGAACAGGCGCTCGGTTCGCATACCGAAACACTGGAGGGCATGCTGTCGCAGAAGAAGGATCTTGAAGTCCAACTGGAAGGTTTGATGGCCCGCATGCAGACGATCCAGGCCCGCAAGCAGATCAGTGATCTGTCCATTGACGACAGCAAGCTGGCCCGGGCCAAGTCGCTGGTCAATGAGATCGGCAAGAAGCTCGACGTCGAAGCCCGGTTGCTGGACGCCGAAGGCAACTTCGTGGGCCTGATCCCGGTCGAGACCAAGACCGAAGTTCCCGTCGACATTTCGGAGCAGGTGGCGAGCTACTTCTCCGGAAAAACCGGCGGCAACCTGGACGCAGTCGACGCCAAGATTGCCAGCCTGAAGAATGCTGAGTGACGTTTGCTTCGCGATGGCCGGTGAGGGGACCGGCTTGACGGGGCGGCGGGCAACGGGATCGTGGATGCGGCCCCGTTGCCTTGTTTGCGTCGAGAGAGGAGTGAAAGTCGAGGAAAAACTGGGTGGGGGCTGCCCACTGCTTCGGTCGCCGAGCGAGCTTCTCCCAGATACGAAGCGTTCACAGTGGCGGGCGAAGCCCCCCCGACTGCAGAATTCCGTGATCTTCCTGCCAAGTTGGTTCGTTCCGTCCCATGAGCACCGTTCAAGACATCGCCCGTCACGTCCTGAGCGAAACGGTGTACAATGTCGTCCGGGATCAGTCGCAACGTTGGATGATGCGGTGCCCATGCGGACACGAAACGTCGATATGGGACATGGGCGGCATCCGCTGGCGGGCGGACGGCAAGGCGATTCGCTGGGGACGCTGCGGTGGCTGCGGCGAACGGTACTTCGGCCAGCTGTACCAGCGGCAGAGTAGACAGGATCATGAAGTCCGAGAACCCACAGTCACTCGAAGCGTCAGCGAGGTCTTCAACTCGATTCCCGCCCTCGCTCACGCTGCGGGTGACGATGGCTCGCGAAACAGTATTTTCGAACATCGCCCGGATGAGCCGCGAACTCCGTCGAACGCGCGCGACGAACCGATGAATCACTTCACCACACAACGCGAGATCGTCCTCGACCAGCCGCGCACAATGGTGCGGTTGTGGATCGACGGCGTCGGCTGCTGGCTGCTGTGTCCGGCCGCGCAACTCACGCTGGGCGGACCCGTCGAACCGGGATCGAAACAACCCACGGCTGACTTGTGCCTGATGGCCAACCTGAGCCGCCTGCATGCCACGATCGAACGCAGCGGCGACTCCTACCGACTGCAAACGGCAGCGGGGGAAATCAATGGACGCACGGTGCGAGACGAGACGTTCCTCAAGGACGGCGACATTCTCAAGCTCGGCCAGCATGTCCAGATGCGGTTTCGCCAGCCGAGCGTGCTGAGCGCCTCGGCGACGCTGTCGCCGGAAGCATGCTCCTGGCCGCGCATGTTTACGGGAAGCCACACGCCCGCTACGGTGGACGGAATTGTCCTGATGGATGAAGTCTGCCTGCTGGGGCCGGGGTCGGATGCGCATGTCCCCTGTCCGGACTGGGACGAGAAGGTGATCCTGCATCGCCGAGACGGTCAGCTCTGGTGCCGCACGCCGGCTCGCGCTCTGATGGATGGTCGCCCGATGCCGGATGCTGCTCCGCTCGGCGACGGCGCGGTCGTCAGCGGCGACGTCTGGCGGTTTCGAGCGGAGCGAATCGATGTATAGCCGCACATGTCAGTATGCACGCGTGTTGTGCGAAATGATGAATCGAGCGGACGGGAGTCGGGAATCATGAAGTTCACCTTCGCACCGGAATCGCGCCCGCTCGACGGGTACACGATCAAGCGGGCCATCTATCGAGGCGGCTTCGGTGAGGTGTACTACGCCCTCACCGACGCCGGCCGCGAGGTCGCCCTTAAGCTGCTGCAGAACAACTCCGAAGTCGAACTCCGCGGCGTTCAGCAATGCCTGAACCTGTCGCATCCCAACCTGGTCACCATCTTTGATGTCAAACGCGATCGAGATGGCGATCACTGGATTGTGATGGAGTATGTCGCCGGCGAAACGCTCGACGCGGCCATTCACCGGCATCCGAGTGGCATGCCGATGGAAGAAGTCCGCAACTGGCTGCGCGGCATGGCCGAGGGCGTCGCCTTCTTGCACGACCAGGGAATCGTGCATCGGGATCTCAAACCGGGCAACGTGTTCAGCGAGCGCGGCAACGTCAAGATCGGCGATGTGGGCCTCTCCAAGTTCATCACGCCTTCGCGGCGGTCGGCTCAGACGCAATCGGTCGGCACCGTGTACTACATGGCCCCGGAAGTGGCGAAAGGCCGCTATGGCCGCGAGGTCGACGTCTACGCGCTGGGCATCATCCTGTACGAGATGATTACCGGCCACGTACCGTTCGACGGCGAGTCGACCGGCGAAATCCTGATGAAGCACCTCTCGGAGCAGCCGGACCTCACAAAACTCCCGCCGCGCCTGCAACCGGTGATCGGCACTGCCCTGCAGAAGGACCCGGCCCGGCGGTTCGCAACAGTCCGTGAGTTGCAGCAGGCATTTGCGGACGCCGTCATCGGACGAGCGGCCCCCGTGGGCGATGCAGTCCATGTGTCGGTTGAAACACCGCGACGAGACCAGCCTCCGGGATTTGCCGTCTCCGGCGTTGAGCAGGCGGTTTCCGCCGGATTGTCGAATCCCACGGGAGAGTCGATCTGGTGGCCGACACGGCGGGCATTTGGAATCATACTGCTGGTGGCGACCGGACTGGTCATGTTGACCCAGGCCCGCCGCATAGAAGGATTGTTCTTTGCCCTAAGCGCTTTTTATGCCGGTTACATCCTATACACGGCGGGGCGCCGCATACGTCCACAGTGGGCCCATCCGCTGATGTCGTCACTCGATTCCGGGTCGACTGTCTTCGCACCGGGACGAAGATGGATTGCACCTGCAAGCCTGATCGCCTGGTACTCATTGGTCGTCGTCCCCATCACTCGATCGAGGCCGGGTGACGATCCGTTTCGTATCCTTATCGTCGCCAGCATCATATGGCTTGGCATCGGCACGGTAGTTCATCTCGTTGTTTCGGAGTATCAACGGCGTCGCTTGTGGCGTCCTGTCGGCTCAGATCAGGCAACCGGCCCACGCGTTGCGCCCGTCCACGCACCCGCCATGCCATCGGTGGAGAAGTCGGCGCCGCCGCAGCCTGTGCGATTTGCGCCGCGGAACGTTCACCAACCGGCGCGGCACTATTACCGGCAGCGGACGACGTCGCCCAACATGGTGCGGGCCGTGTCGTTGCGGTCTCGGATGACGCAGTATTCGACGGCGGCGACGTTTGTCGTCCCGATCATCGCCCTGCTGACCGGCAGCGTCGCGGCACTGTCGCCGGAGTTCTTCATGTCGGGTTCGCATGCCGGCCTCGGGTGGGAAAATGTGGGACTATTCGGCTGCACGGCGGTCGCCGCCGCGTGGGTGCTGATGGGCCTCGGCAAATGGAACGAAGGCCGCCAACTCGACGCCTTCACGCGGCGTCTGCTGCAGGTCGTGGGCGGCGTCGCCGTCGGCGCGGCTGCATTCTGGCTGGGAGAACTGTTGCTGATCTCACCGACGCCGCCGGTCGAGACGTTTGCGGGGACGCTCTGGTCGCAGCCGCGCGATCCGGCGTTCGTGTCGCTCGGCACGCGCCCACTGATCCTGGAAGGTGGCAGACCGTCGCTCCTGGGGTACGTGGCGTTCTTCGGTACGTTGTTCGGCCTGCGGCGCTGGTGGTGGCAATCGGACGCGTTCCGTCCCAAGCGATTCCGGGTCGGATCAGTCGTGCTGTCCGTGTTCCTGGCATTTCTCGTATCGACGGTGTGGACGTTTCCCCAAGTCTGGGCGATGACCTGGGCGGCCGTGATCTCGAGCGCAATCCAACTCGCCTCGATATGGACGCCGCCGGAAGAGCGATTCGTCGGAAGAGAGGTGTGAGATGGTGCCCAACAGACTGTTGATCATTGTCGTGTGTCTGGTGGCCTGTACTGTCATCATCGCGGTGCTGAGGCTCTTTGAGACGGCGTTTGGATGTCGCACGCAGAACGCTGTGGCCTCGGCGCCGCCATCGGGACCTGCACATGCGCGCTCTTCGTGGCGCAATCTCTGGTTGAAGTCGATTCCGATCATCTTTGTGACGGCGTTTGTGGGCCTGACCGCGATGCGGGTGCTGAGGACGCATATTGATATCCGATCCGATCTGAGGAATCTCAGATCTCAGATTTCAGATTCACAAATCTCAGATCCTCAGGTCTCAGTTCAGGACGTTGAACAGCTCGCAAACCAGATTCTGAAACGAGATCACGCGAATCCGGAGCTGATTCCCGTGACGGTTCCGCGTGAGACGACGGAGAACCTGCCACCCGCGGAACCAGCACTTCAGTCGGTCGAAACGACGGAGCAGCAGAAGGAGAACGACACGCTGGCCGTGACCATCTTCGCGCCCTTCGCAACGGAGGGAACACAGGTAGCCGAATTGCCAGAGTGGACCTCCCAGACGGGGGAGTCTGAAGGACTTCCCCAGGTGGTCAGGAGCGGTCCCAATCCAACGCCTGTGGGGGCTATGGCCGAGGCATTCACGCGGCTGGTCACACTCTTGTCAAAAGAGCTGGCCCGCGAACACCCCGAGGCGGCCGGCTGGGTTCCACAATTCAGCGACCTGTACCGCATCGGCGTCATCGGGCGCCGGGCCGTGGAGCGAAGTGAAGTCACCGTCGGCCAATTCACCGAGCCCGTGTTCCAGGAATTCATCGAAGTGATTCGCCCCGAGAATCTCGACGCACAACT
>JAHBXU010000017.1 GCA_019636315.1 Planctomycetaceae bacterium
ACGATAGACGTAGCCGCCGGTGATCGACTTGCCGATCATATGGTCGTACTGCCAGACAGGGCCGATGGGCGCCGACGGGCCGTTGTCGGCCACTCCGCTGAAGGGGAGCGTCCCTTCCCAGTTGCTCCAGCCGTAATTGCCCCCCTTGGTGACGATGTTGACTTCTTCCCAGTAATCCTGGCCGACTTCTCCTTCCCAGAGCGTGCCGGTTTTGCGATCGAACGTGATTCGCCACGGGTTACGGAATCCGTAAGCATAGATCTCCGGCTTGGCGCCGTTCGTACTGACAAACGGATTGTCGGCCGGAATGCCGTAGTTGCGGCCGTCCGACGGATGGTCGACATCGATACGCAGAATCTTGCCCAGCCATTGGCTGAGATCCAGCCCGTAGCCGAGCGGGTCGTTGCCGCTGCCCCCGTCGCCGAGGCTGATATACAGGAAGCCGTCCGGACCAAATTCAATCGCTCCCCCGTTGTGGTTATGGAAGGATTGCGGGATCTCCATCACGACCTGTTCGCTGCTGCGGTCGGCGCGATTGGGATCGTCCTGAGAGACCGTGAAGCGGGAGACGATCGACGTCAGATCCTTCCGGTCGGTCGTGTAGTACACGTAGAACTGGCCGTTGTCCTTGAACTTCGGATGGAAGGCGAGTCCCAGCAGACCTTCTTCGTTGTGCCCTTCCTTGAAGTCGCGGACGATGTCGCGGATGTCGAGGAACATGGTCGACTGCTGCGGATCGCTGGACGGCTTGATGACGTGGATCATGCCGTCCTGCGTGCCAACGAACAGTCGCCCGCTCTCGTCTGCAGCGTGCGTCATGCAAATTGGCCGGAACTCCTGCGTGCGGCCCCGCTCGTCGATCGGTTCCCAGTTTTCCCAGGTGATTTCCCCAAACGCCGGGACGACCTTCACCGCGAGATCACCGTCGATCGGAGCCTTCGGTTCGCCGCCGGGACCGAGTTCACGAATCTTGATATTCCGGAACGCCACCAGATCACCGTGGTCCTGCAGGCAGATGTATCCCCGCGGCGCCTTGCCGAAGCCTTCATGCTTCGCAAACTTGCTTTGAGCGACCCGCTGATTCCAGTCGTCATTGCCGATCTGGAACTTGTAGTAGCTGACTCCATTCATCAGCAGTTCGCAGTTGGACGGCGAGATGCGCAGCAGCACATGGTTCCATTCGCCGGCGGGCCGCGTGGCATCCACCTCGCGCGGGAGGTTCTGGCCGACTTCCGATTCCGCTTGAATCATCCACGCCGGCTTCGACGGCTTATAAAGCTGGTAGAGCCAGCCGGCCTTCTGCGGGTCGCGTCCCTTCTCGTTGTCGTTAATCTGGATCTCAGGGCCGGTATACGGTGCACCAACGTCCCCTTCGACAACGCGAAACATGATGCCGCTGTTGCCCGCGGGCGAAATCTTGTAATCCAGTTGCAGCTCGAAATTCTCGTACTCGTCGGCCGTGATGATGTCCCCGGCCCGTTGTCCCGTCCGGACCAGCGCCCCGTTGATCACCTGCCAGCCGTTGCTGATCCCCTGTTGCTTAAAGTTCCGCCAGCCGTCGGTCGACTTGCCGTCGAAGAGCAACTTCCACCCGGCCGCCTCTTCAAACCGGTTGAGCGTGTTGTCGTTGTCGCCAGCCACAAACGCGGCTGGATCACTTGTCGTCGCGGATGCCGGATCGGCAGCACAGGCAGTGAACGTGAATGCAAACAGAACCAGCAGCGGGGAAAGACGGAGGGTCAGCAACATGGGCAGGAGTGCTCCCGGATGTGGTGGCGGGAATGGAAGATGTCCAGAAATTTTGCCCCCAACAGGGGCGTAGAATCACCGATCCTACCGGCGCGCAATGGCGGCTGCAAAGCACTCGGCAGGAAACTCCGACATCAAGAGCGACCGCTCCCTCAGCGGTCGCCCGAACACCGCCCGGCAAGCGCCTGGCGGCGGCGCATCAGACCTGCTTCGACAGCCGGTTCGCCAGTCGTTCCAGGGCCGGGGAGATGTCGTCGGGGCGGAGGTGCACGTTCAACAGAGTAAATGTGTCCTCGTTAGCCAGCGCGGCCTTCATCGACTGATGAAGTTCGCCGACGGTGTTCACCTCGAAGCCCCAGCCGTCGCCCAGCAGGTCAGGCATCCGGTGGTAGTTCCAGTTGAGGATGTCGTTAAACGGTCCGTCCTGCAGGAATCGTTCGGTCGTATACCCCTTGTTGTTGAGCACGACGACGATCGGGTTGTACCCGTGCCGCACTGCGGTCGAGAGTTCGAGGCACGTCATCTGGAACGCACCGTCGCCGACGAGCACGATCGGGCGCAACTTCGCGTTCGCCGTCTGCACACCAATGCAGGCGGGAATGGCAAAGCCCATCGACGTGTAGTAGGCCGGGGAGATGAACTCCGTGTGCTTGTGAATCGTCAGGTCGCTCGCTGCAAACAGCGAGTCGCCGACGTCCGCCACGACGACCATGTTGTCGCCGAGAGTGGCGTTGATGTGGTCGAACAGCGCGGCAATCGTGACGGGGTCGTCGTCTTCGTACGTCCCCGCAACGCGCTCCTTGCGTTGCGGCAGCGACGCTTTCGACTTTGGCTTAAGCCTGGCCTTGGCCAGCCCTTTGACGAAGTCGCCGAGCAGGACGTCGTGAAAATGGTGATGACCAATACGAAGCTTCTCGCTCGTCGCATAGATGCAGCAGCCCGGGTCCAGGTGGGCGGTGAAAATCCCGAGGTTGATGTCGGTCATGAATGTACCCAGCAGCACCACGCAGTCGCTCGATTCGACGAACTCCGTGACGGAACGGCGCCCCATCGCCCCCTCATAGACACCCAGGTAGAGCGGATGTTTCTCACTGACAACGCTCTTGCCGAGCAGCGTGGCGCACATCGGGATGTTGTTCGCCTCAGCCAGTTTGAGAACCGGGTCGCGCAGGCCGAAGCGATGGATCTCGACGCCGGCGATAATGACCGGCTGCCTGGCAGACTGAATCCGCTCCGTCGCCTCGGCCAGCGATGCCGCGAGCGCGTCCGTGCTGCTTTGCAGGCGGGTGATCATCGGTTCGTGAGGATACAGCGCGGGTGTGTCAACACGGTCGCGGGGGACTTCCAGATAGACGGGCCGCTTGTACCGCACGGCCGCCTGGAGCACTCGGTCGATCTCCCGGAACGCGGTCAGGGGATCGTCGAGGCATGCACCGGCAACGGTGATCTTCTCGAACACATCGCGTTGCGTATTGAAGTCCCGGACACGGTGATGGAGCAGGGGATCGTTCTGCCGCTCGGCAATCCCCGGAGCGCCGCTGATGACCACGACCGGCGACTTTTCGGCATAGGCTCCCGCGATCGAATTGCACAGGCTCAATCCGCCCACGCAGTACGTCACGCAGACCGCTCCCAGCCCGTTGACCCGCGCGTATGCGTCCGCCGCGTAGCCCGCGTTGTCCTCGCGCGTACAGCCGATCACGCGGATCGGACTTTCTTCGAGCATCCCATAAAAATGCAGCACGAAGTCGCCCGGGATTCCGAACACATCCCCGACGCCGTAGTGCTGCAACCGCTCGATCAGATAGCGACCGATCGTCTGCGTGCGGCCATTCGATTTCGACTCTGAACTTGGCGATTTCCGATTCCGGCCGCCGGCAGTCCGTTTCGCGGCGCGTTTCGGCGTCGGCGCCAATTCCTTGCGGGCTGTCTTTCGAGCCATCATGTCTCTCCCGGGTTGCATGTCGTGCTGAGGAAAGGGAAAAGCGGATTGGGCGGATGCGGCGGATTGACTCGAGTCCGCTCCGTGCGACTCCACATACTCTGCGGCTCCGTGATGAATTATACGCGACCAGCCTCCAAAATCCCTTCGCGTTCCGCTCTCGACGCTCAACGGATTGCTGCAAAGTCGCTAACATAACGGGACTTAGACCATTCCGATTCCACCGACAACGCACGAAACAAGCGATGACCGAATTCCGTGTCGAACACGATTCCATGGGCCACGTCAATGTCCCTGCCCAGGCGTACTACGGAGCCCAGACGCAGCGGGCTGTCGAGAATTTTCCCATCTCCGGCTGGCCGCTGCATGACGAGCTGATTCATGCGATGGGACTGGTGAAGTTTGCGTGTGCCGTCGCCAACCGTGATCTCGGCAAGCTCACTCGCAGCGGGAAAAATCCGCTCAATGACGCTCAGGTCGACGCGCTGCTCGCCGCTTGCCGCGAGGTCGCCGAGGGGCGTCATGATGATGAGTTCCCCATCGACGTATTCCAGACCGGCTCCGGAACGTCGAGCAACATGAATGCCAACGAAGTCATTGCGCATCGCGCCATCGAACTCATCGGCGGCGACCGGTTCGCGGACGCCAAACCGATCCATGCCAATGACCACGTCAACATGGGGCAGTCGACCAACGACACGTTCCCGACGGCGATCCACGTCGCGGTCGCTCTATCGATTCGCGAGCAATTGCTGCCCGCGCTGCTTCGTTTCGCATCGGTGCTCAGCGAGAAATCACAGGAATGGGATCGCATCATTAAGATCGGGCGCACCCACCTCGCCGACGCGACGCCGCTCCGCCTCGGACAGGAGTTCGGCGGATTTGCCAGGCAACTGCAACTCTCCGCCGCGCGGGCCGAACGAGCGCTCGACGCCGTGCTCGAACTGCCGGTCGGAGGCACAGCCGTCGGTTCGGGCATCAATACGCATCCCGAGTTCGGTGCGCGGGTCGCGCAGGTGCTGGCCGACGAGACGAGTCTTCCCTTCGTCGAGGCGGCCGACCATTTCGAGGCGAATGCCCAACGCGACGGCCTCGTCGAATGCCACGGCGAGCTCAAGACCATCGCCGTCACGCTCTTCAATGTCGCCAACAACATCCGCTGGCTCGGGTCCGGACCTCGCTGCGGATTCTACGAAGTGATGATCCCCGACCTGCAGCCCGGCATCTCCATCATGCCCGGCAAGGTGAACCCCGTGATGTGCGAAAGTCTGATGCAGGCCGCGGCTCGCGTGATCGGAAATGACGGCTGCATCACCTTCAGCGGCGCTGCCGGCGGGCAGTTCCAGCTCAACATCATGATGCCCGTGATGGGCCAGACGACGCTGGAAAGCATCTCATTGTTGACCGGCGCGACCAACGCGTTCGTCGATCTGTGCGCCCAGGACCTCGAAGCCAATGCGGCGGCGTGCGAGGCATCCGTCGAGAAGAGCCTGTCTATGGTGACGAGTCTCAACCCGCACATCGGCTATGAGAAAGCCGCCGCTCTTGCGAAGGAAGCGTTCAAAACCGGCAAAACGATCCGCGAACTGTGCACCGAGCAGAAGATTCTCCCTCCGGACGTGCTGAGCGCCGCCCTTGACCCGATGAGCATGACGGAACCGCACGCCTGAACCAGTCGGGAACGACACGCCCACGGACGGGTGGCGGGGGCGCTTTGGCAGTTCGCAAGATCGATACCGCTTCGATCGGGGTCCGTGGGCGATTTCTGAACAGTGATTCCCCCCGGTGATCGAATGGGGAGAGGTTGCTGGCCCCCGGTTCGTGCGCCCCGGCTCCCTCCGGCTTCATAAATCCTTCAAAGTGTCCGGTTGCTTCCTGGTGCGAGCTTTGCGTTGTTGCTCGTCGTGATCGTGCTGGTGCTCGCGGAAGCGTTCGGCGAGGTTGCCCTGATCACGATGGACGGCGCCGTTGCGATAGAGGAGACGTCCGCCCGGGTAAAGGTCGAGCTGGTCACCATTGGCGTCGCGAAAGGTGAGGTTGAGGTACGGACTGTTGATGTCGTCGCCGGCCGGATTCTTAATGCGGAGCGGGCCGTACTTCTGAAGGAGCGTGTCGATGATTTCTCGATGAGCCTCTGGTGAAACGACTCCGCTCGGCAACAGCTCGACCTGGCTGAGCACGAGTGGGACGTCGTCGGGAATCTCGGGACCAAAGAACTCGGCGGACTGTTTGCGGACGCGCGCCGGATCGAGCACGATCAGGCCGGGCTCGCACGTGAACGTCACTTTGAGCACGAACGGCACGCCGACGAGTGACAGGTTCTTCGCTTCGATAACGGCTCCGACGTCGAAATACGGCCGGGGCAGGGCGGAGGACTGCCGTTGAAACTGCCGGTGATAGGTTTGCGTCTCGGCGATGAGACCGCCGAGCCACCGACGGATGCGCCCCTCGCCGTCGAACGACTCCGCTGGCAGGCGGCGATGCAGCAGAACGACCTCGACCGGAGCGGCCCCTTCAATCTTCCTTGCTTTGGTAATCGCTTCCCCGAGCGTGTCAGTCCACTGGAACTTACCGAACGGAGGGAGAGGCAACGCCGCGTCCGATTGCGGAGGCGACTCGGACGCGGCGTCTTCAGACGAACCGAACGCCGCCGTTGCTGTTTCGTCAGCAGATGCAACGCCTGCCGGCTGCAAGATTGATTCAGACGAGCAACTGACGGCCAGATCGGCGAGGAGCAGCGCCGTCAGCAGAAGGTAGCGGTTATCCATCGGCCGCGAGGCCCTCAGGAATGGCTTATTTGCGGAAGCTGTTCGTGTGACGCGTTCCCGCGACGGCGCATTCGGCGGAGCGCCAAGCCGGCTCCAGCCACGCTTAACATGGCGAGGGAGCTCGGCTCGGGAACGGCCGTGGTTGTCGGGATCAACAGGAAAGCGAACGTCTGTTCTCCCAGGATCCCGGTGCCCGTGATCCAGCCGTTGTTATTGATGTCACGGGCTTCGAACAGGAACCATCCAGAGCTGGGATCAATCAGGTCGTTGAGATCGGTCATCGTGCCGTTGGAATAGAGAAACGCACGAGACATGGTTCCCGTTTCGGGTGAAAACGACTCGCTCACGCCGACGATCTGCCCGCTGTTGTTGATGCCATAGGCGGCACTGTTCTGATCACCGGGCAGGACGCCCAGATTTTGCATCTGGACACCGTTGTGATGAAACGCTCGCTGGAAGAACAACCCGTTTTCTTCGGCGGTGGAGACCCCGGCGACCTGCCCGCTGTCGTTAATCGCGAAGCCTTCACTGTTGGGGCCGCCGAGCGTGCCCAGGTCCGTCATGACGCCGTTGTCGTACAGGTAGGCATGCTCCACGTTGAAGCCATTGTCGGTTGTTTCCGCCTTACCTGTGATTTGTCCGCTGTTATTGATCGCGTTGGCCGTCGACGAGAGGCCGTTGGGCAGCGACCCCAGGTCGGTCATCGTCCCATTGGAATACACGAAGCCGCGAAAATTGGACGTCCCCGCAATCTGGCCGCTGTCGTTAATGCCGCTCCCGCCGCCGGACACGTCGAGGAGGTCCGTGCTGTTTCCGTCATAGAGGATGACACGACGTCCTCCTCCTCCGCTCGTGCGGGCGCTGCCCGTGACGTGCCCGCTGCTATTGATGCCGAGGCCAAAGCTCTCAGTGGCGGTGGGCGCCGCCAGCTCGATCATCGTTCCGTTGGACCAGAGGAAGGCGATCGCCGGATCGCCGGGGTCGAGATTGCCGGTGACCTGCCCGCTGTCGTTCACGGCCCACCCGTGGCTGGAGTTCCAGCCGTCGAGCACACCCAGGTTGACGATCGTGTAGACCACATCCGCCTGCACAGGGCAGGCTGTCAGAAAGAAAATCGCTCCCGCCATCCAATGTGCCGCGGCCCGCTTGCGCATCGTCGTATGCTCCAGAAGTGACACCGACAGAGACAAAGCGTCTTCAGGATACCGACAAACCACGACTATTGCACGAAGAAATCGCCCGAATCGGCCCCCCCTTGTCCATGATTGCCACGGTCGATGCAAACGCCCTCTGTCCCTGGCGGCCGAAGGAATGCACTGTGCCCACGACTTGCGGTGCCGCGTCAAAAACGCGGCATGATTGCTTCCCAACGGCAGAGCAACGTGAGATGATGGGCGCAAAATCAGGTCGGTGCATCGCCCGAGAGGGGAATCATGGTTTTTGGATTTGGTAAATCGCGTGCGGTTGAGCCGTCCTCAGAAGAGATCGAGATCGAGTCGGTCCTGTTCCAAGGGGCGCTCAATGGTCGTCCGGTGGATCTGAAAGCAAACGCGAGGCTGGCGTCGGCCGGACTTGTTCCGGCGAAGGGACTCATCAGCGACGCGCTGTCGCGACGCGCCGAGATGATCCGTATCGAACCCAAAGGCCGCGTCGCCACGGTGACGTTATACGTCGACGGCGTTCCCTTTCCCGGCTCGCGATTGCCCACTCAGCAGGGGTTGGCCGTCACCCAGATGCTCAAACTGCTGTCGGGATTGAATATTCAGGATCGACAGAAACCTCAATCGGGCGGCATCACCACCGAATTCAAGAACACCCCATTCCATCTCCTGATCGACACGATGCCGATCAAGGGGGGAGGGGGGGAACGGCTGATCGTCCGCGCCCGGAATCTCAACGAGCAACTCGAAACACCCGACCAGCTCGGCTTTACCGAACACCTGCGGGAGCGAATTCGTGAGGTCACGTCGCACCGCGAGAAAGTCGTCCTCGTCAGCGGCCCCGCAAACTCCGGCGTCACGTCGCTCTCCTTTGCCGTGATCCGCAGCATCGACGCCTACCTGTACGCCATCTATTCACTCGCAGACTTTGGCGAGCGTTCAATTACCCACATCGCCCAGCAGGAACCGGTGCCAGGGGAGTCGTTCGAGACGCAACTCGCCCGCTGCATCCGCTCGGAAGCCGATGTGATCATCGTCGATCCCTTGCGTACGGACGATCGCCTCAAGGTTATCTTTGACAACGCCGATCGCGTCAGTCTCGTCGCCGAGTTTCGTGCCCGCGATGCCGCGGACTGCATCGCCCAGGTGCGTCAGAAGCTGGGACCGCCGATGGTGGCCGAACGTTTGGGCATGGTGCTGAGCCAGAAACTGATCCGAAAACTCTGCGACGAATGCAAGCAGGCCTACCGACCGCACCCCAAGCTGCTGCAGAAGGTCGGCCTGCCGCCGGAAACGAAGGTGCTCTATCGTCCGCCGCAGCCGACCGAAGAAGGGCCGCCGGAAGAGTGCCGCAAATGCGGTTCCATCGGCTACTTCGGCCGCACCGGCCTGATCGAAGCGATTGAGATCTCGGATCCCATCAAGGCCCTGATCCTTTCCGGCGCCGATCCGCGGCAGATGAAAAGTCAGGCCCGCAAGGAAGGCATGCAATCCTTCCAGTCCGACGGACTGCGTCTCGTCGCCGAAGGGAAAACTTCACTCGAAGAACTGCAACGGGTGTTCAAGGGCTGAATGTCCGGTGGCGATCCCGCATGGCGACATCATCCGGGACGTTTCCAGCGACCGGTGAGCCGCCGAACCACTCGAATCCTCCAACCGCTTGCCGCCGTATTGGTTGCGACCGTCTTCCCGCCACCCTTGACGTCGCGATTGTAAGATTGACAAACTCGAAGTCTCTGCGTTGTGCAGGGAAATTGCGGATTGCGCAAAAACCATCAAGGGTGCCGGTCGTAGTGGCCGATGAAGGAGGTACGGATCGGTCTTCCGGGTCGGCAAGCGTCCATCGGATGTTTGAGCCGCAAGACGAAAAGAGCCACTTTCACGAGTCAGGGACGACTGCACTATGTCCATCCGCCTGATGTCCTCATCGTCGCTGCTGGTTGCCTGCGGCGGTCTGCTGCTGTTGGGCAGCCTGTCGGGATGCCAAACGACGGTCAACGGCCAGACGCTGCCGTCCTGGGCCTACCTGAGAGACGACGTCCAGTTCTTCCCGGCTGGACCGGAATTCCAATTGTCCAACGAAGTTCGGGCGATCGAAGAGTACAACGCCGCTCAGGAATCCTACGCCTCGGACCGTCGTGTCGCGCCTTGATCTGGTCGGGCGCAGGAATTGTGCCCCGTGCCTGACGAATCTGCCGATGTCCTTGTGACCGTCCAGGCACAGCAACGGCGGGCCATCTCGCAGTTTCTTCGCTCTCTGACGTGGCTCATTGCCGCGGGCGTGCTTCTGCGGCTGACGGTACGCGACGCGCTCCCCGTGGTGGCCGTCCTCTTCTATGCGCTGCCGTTGCCCGTCCTGCTCGGACTCGCGACGCTGCGCACGGGCGGCGCCGGGTTGTGGCAGCCGCGCCGTTCGGCCTGGATGTGGGTCGGCATCACGTCGCTGCTCGCCGTCTGGTGCGTCACGGCGAATTATCGCCGCCATGTCCCAGAAACAGCGCCCCGATCGCTACGCGTTCTTTGCTGGAACGCGGCTCGAGCAGAAGGGGGCTGGAACGACGAAGTTGCGGACGTTGTTCGCAGCGAACAGCCGGACATCGTCGCCCTCATCGAAGCGGGCGGCTGGATCGAAGATCTCCAGGAGTTCTGGGCCGCCCATTGTCCGGAATATGAGCAAGTCATCCTTGACGGTGCGATGCTGTGTCTGATCCGCGTCCGTCCGGGACTGTCGGTCGGGCAGGGGACGTCATTCCCCTTGTCGACCGGGGGATCAGCCGGGCAGGTGGATATCCTTTGGGATGACGCCCCGCTGGCGGTCGTGCTGGTGGATATCAAGAGCAATCCACTTCGCCACCGCGCTGATCCGCTGGCGGCGCTCGCGCGATATGTCGACGCACTGGCCGATCGACCCGTGATGGTCCTCGGCGACTTCAACACGCCGCCGGAATCGGTTCACTTTCGACCGCTGCGCGTGCTCCACCAGGAAGCATTCGAGACTGTGGGCGACGGGTATGCCCCGACGTGGCCGCTGCCGATTCCAGTTCTGCATCTCGATCAGGTCTGGACGAATCGCCACGTGCGGCTGCTGCACTGCATCCGACGCGGGACCGTTCAGTCGGACCACCGTCCGGTTGTAGCAGAGATAACGCTTACGCCGTCCGATTGAGTCGTGTTGCGAACAGACGGAGAAGTCCGCGGACACTGCGTGCAGCGTAACCCAAAGCGTCCGCGAAGGATGTCCGCCCCCCCGTCCCGCGCTAATGCTTCGGGTTTCTGGCAACGACTCGATCAAGTGGGGAGCACTCCCCGAGCGGTGCATGGGAGCGATTCGGATCCGTCGAACCATTCGCAGTCGGGCCGCCGACTCGATCAGACTGTGCGAGGTCATTTCCGCGCAGCACAAAATCGTGAGCTAGTCTTCACAGAGAACGTTGCCGAACGGCAACGTCTGGCGAATTCCGGCAACGGCCCATGCGACGATCCTTCGAGTTCCTCCAATGCCCTCCTACCATGAAGCCATCGGCAGCGCGCTTGACCAACTGACGGTCGGACTGCGCCCGTATGTGGAAGGGAAACTCAAGGACGCCTTCTCCGGAAACTGGCAGCAGGTGGCATGCTCCAGCTTCCGCGACGGCCGCGAGCGCGTGTCCGAGTGCGGCCGGGTGGAGTGGGATGCACATTCACTGTTGACGGTGATGTGGGACCAGTGGAACGCGGCATTTCGCTCGCACCTGGGCCATGCCGAACGCAGTCTGGTCAGCGAACTGCGGACCATGCGCAATCATTGGGCCCATCAGCACGACTTCGACTTCGACGACGCCTACCGGGTGCTGGACAGTGTGCGCCGGCTACTCGAAGCAATCGCCGCCCCCAACACGCCTGAAATCAGCCGTCAGAAGGAAGAGCTTCTCGAATCCTACGTTGCCGAGCAGGTGAACTCACAGGTGCAACGGGCCGCATTCAAACGCGGCAAGCGGTGGATCATCGGTATCTACGCGTTGTGCTGCGCCGCCATCACGTACCACGCGGCGACGTCGGAGCACGTGGGCTCCTCGGCCATCATCTCGTTTGTGATCCTGGTGTTCGTCTACCTGATCTACCAGCAGTTTACGCTGGAGCCGCCGCTGCTGTACGGTCCGCACGAATGCCACCGCTGCAAGCGCATCATCTACCGCCGGCAATGCCCGTATTGCGAACCTCATGCCGCGGCTTCGTTGACGCCGGCGACCTGAGCCGCAGCACTCTGTCCGGGCGCGGCGACGCCTGCTAGAATCCGGCAGGGCGGAGGCTCGGCAGTGCCTGGGTGCTTTGCTCCATTGAGACGGGGAGCGCAACCCATGCATGATCACATGACTCCAGTGACCGGCCGTATCCTGATTGCCGACGACAATCAGCCAAACCGCGAACTTCTCGACGCCTATCTGGCGGACGAAGGGCACGAAATCCTCATGGCGGCTGACGGCGAAGAAACTCTTCGCAAGGTCCGCGAGGAAGATCCGGACCTGGTGTTGTTGGATATCATGATGCCTCGCCTGAGCGGTTACGAAGTCTGCCAGAGCATGAAGCAGGACGAACAGACGCGCAAGATCCCCGTGCTGATGGTGACGGCGCTGCGCGAAATGGGAGATATTGAGAAGGCCGTCGCCGCCGGAGCCGACGACTTCCTGACAAAACCGGTCCATCGGCTGGAGCTGCAGACCCGTGTCCGATCGCTGCTCCGTGTACGACACCTGACGAACGAACGCGACCGGTTGCTCGCCTACCTGCAGGAGGTCGAACAGGGATTCGCGCAACCCACCTCGGCAACCGCCAAGTGACCACCAGGTTCCCAAACTGGTGAACCGCTCCCGTGAAGCGTCCGCTTCGCGACGAGGCGCGCCCCCGCCAAACGAGAGCGACTGCCCACCCGTGTTCATCGCGGACGTTTGGAAACCAGGGATCGGTCTCCAGACATCTATTGAAACGAGCCTTCACTCATGTCCGATGTTCCTCCGGTTTCACTGCCGGTAATCACCCTCAAGCCCCGCAGGGCGCTGCCGTTCTTCAGCCGCCATCCGTGGGTCTTCGCCGGGGCAGTGGGGTATACTGACCCGCACGTTCGCCCGGGCAGCGAAGTGATCGTTCGCTCTCACGAAGGTCAGTTCATCGCGCGCGGGTTATATAATCCCGACAGCAACATCTGCGTGAGGCTTTACAGCTGGGATCAGGCACAGTCCCTCGACCGCGACTTCTGGGCGGCTCGCATCGACGACGCGGTGCGACTGCGCGAGCGGTTGTTTCACGGAACTTCCGAAGGACGTTCGTGCCGCCTGATCTTCAGCGAGGGGGACGGCCTCTCGGGACTCATCGTCGATCGCTATGAAGACTGGCTGCTGGTTCAAATCACCAGCCGCGCCCTGTATGAGCGCCGCGAGCTGCTCGTCGAACTGCTGCAAGAAAAGCTCTCCCCGCGCGGCATCTGGCTGAGGACCGAGAAAGGCATTCGCGAAGCCGAGGGACTGGAACAGGAAGATCGTCTGATCGCCGGTGAACCGCCGCCGCGCCCTTTGTTTCTGCAGGAACATGGTCTGCGTTACGGCGTTGATGTCATCGCCGGTCAGAAGACGGGCTACTACTTCGACCAGCGCGCCAACCGCCGGGCGGTCACTCGTTATACGGGCGGGGCACGGGTGCTGGACTTGTTCTGTTACACCGGCGGATTCAGCATCGCGGCCGCAAAACTCGGCGCCGCTCACGACGTGCTCGGCGTCGACTCCTCTGCGACAGCGATCACTCTGGCCCAGGAGAACGCGCGGTTTAACGAAGTCAACGAGAAGGTCCGCTTCGCACGCGGCGACGTTCGCGAAAAACTCGCCGAACTCGCCGGGGCAGGGGAGCGGTTTGATGTTGTCATTCTCGATCCGCCGAAGCTGGCGCGGCACCGCAAAGGCATCGAGACGGCGCTCTCCGCCTACGCCGCACTGAATCGAGACGCCCTCAGCGTTCTGGCCGACGATGGAATTCTCGTCTCCTGCAGTTGTTCTGGACTCGTGGGACACGAGGAATTTCTGGGAGCAATCGCCAAGGCGGCCCTTCAAGCAAACCGTCGCGTCCAGATTCTGGAAGAACGCGGACAAGCCGCCGATCATCCGGTCTCGATCTACTGCCCGGAGAGCAACTACCTCAAATGCGTCATCTGCCGCGTCTATTAGAATCACGGGAGACCAGGTGGTGGGCAAAGCCCCCTCGATTGGTCTAAAATCGTGGTGATCCCGGATGCGCCGAACGGCGTTATCGCAGAGCAGGGAAGGCTGCATTCCGGGAATGCAAACCGCAAGACGACACCCGCGCGGAGACATCACCGTGCAGACTTGGATCTTGATGATCGCATTGACAGCGCCGGCCGGGATCACGCCCGCCCTCGCTGAGGAATCGACAAACGCTCCGTCGCTGCCGGAGCACCCCGCCGCCGCGGAACTGGCGCCTCGGATGCAGGATGGGACGCTCCTGTTCAGCACGGGTGACTGCCTGGCCGTACGCATCTACACCAAAAGTCCCTACACGCACGTCGCTGTGGTGATGCGGGAGGATGGAGAGCCGCACGTTTACGACAGCATGAACGGTGCCGGTGTGCGGCGGCAGTCGCTGTCGGACTACCTGCACTCACAACGCTCCGATTGCATGCACATCTTTCATCCGCGGCGGTCGCTCACGCCAGAACAGAGCAGGGGACTGCGCGAGGCTCTCGACAGCCAACTGGGGCGCCCCTATGCCGTCAAGCATCACTTGACCGGCGCGCGGTGCGAAGGACTCCACTGTGCGGAGTATACCACCGACGCGCTGATGGCGATCAAGCTGATCCATGCCGAGCGACCGTCCAAAGTCTCGCCGGCCAGTCTTGTGGAAGGCGTCACTGCCGCGGAGATTTATGTCAGCGACGGGACCGTCGATCTTTCCCCTGCCCCCGCTCCCGCTCCGTCGCAGCCGGTGGCGGAAGGCCGGTGCCGCCGGCTGTGGATCGAGACGAAGCACTGTGTCACCGCGTGTTGCGACCAACTGTCCGGCTGGTTCCTGTGCCGGTAAGAGTGAGTAGGGGATCCGATCGGAATGCGTGCCGTCGTCCAACGGGTTTCCTCCGCGAGCGTGACCGTCGACGGAGAGGTTGTCGGTGCGATCGGGCAGGGGTTATGCGTCCTGCTTGGCGTCGCAGCGGACGATACGCATGCCGACGTCGACTACACGGCGAACAAAGTCATCGGTCTGCGAATCTTCCCGGATGACGACGGGAAGATGAACCGCTCGCTCGCCGAGATCGGCGGCGCGATGCTGGTGGTAAGCCAGTTCACGCTGTATGGAGATGCCCGCAAGGGGCGGCGGCCGAGTTTCATCGCCGCCGCGCCGCCCGAACGCGCCGACGAACTTTATCGCACGTTCGTCGCCGCGGTGCGAGAGCAGGGGATCGCCGTCGAGACCGGCCGCTTTCAGGCGAAGATGGATGTCGCACTGGTCAACGATGGGCCGGTGACGCTGCTGGTTGACAGCCACAAGCTGTTCTAATGGAGGCCGGCCAGGCAAGCCGCAATTCTTCCCCGCGCAACGGGTGTCGCTGTATTCGGAAGGATGATCTTTCGCCGAGGCGGCCGGTGCTCCACTGACCAGCGGCGCTCGGATGGTCTGCGAGGCCTCC
>JAHBXU010000170.1 GCA_019636315.1 Planctomycetaceae bacterium
GGTATTCGCGTTCCACCGGCCGGCATTCGCCGAAAAACCACACGTCCGTCGCCAGCACGCGTTTGCCGGCCGCGAGAAGAGTTTCCGCGGCGTCTCCGAGAGACCCGCGGCCGTCGGCCGAAACCAGAATGACCGTCTCCTGCGGCATCCCGCGAGTCAGCTCGACGACCGGGACCGTCCATGCATCGTCGCAGCGGAGCGTCCAGCGGACGACTCGCGTCTCTCCCTGTTGTTCAGGAGCGGCCGCAGTCCCCTTGACGCCATACTCGCGATAGCGCACGACGTCGCGGAGCACCTCGCATCGCTCCGCCCGCCAGGACGCCAGGTCGGCGCCGTCCTGCGGAATCGAGGCGTCGCGCGGGAGCTTCGGTATGGCCGCCAGAGCGAGCGAGTGGAGCGTCGCCGTCTCGTCCGGAAGTGGGACCAGAAGCTCTTCGAACGATTTGATGTCGTCCCCGCAGTTAATGTCTTCTGACGAGTAGTTCGCGTCATTCGGGAAGAACGCTCGCCCGATCGCTGCGTAAAGTGCTTCCCGATTGTCCTGCAGGAAGTTGTGTGTGCCAGGGTCGGCATTCACATGGGTGCTCAGGTTTTGAGGGACTCCAAACAACTTGTAAACCGGTTCGGCGGCCGCCAGCAACGGGGGAAGGGCGGTCGCGGAGACAAAACAGCACTGATCCTGCGCATTATAGGTCAGCAGTGCGTGCCGCGGTGCGAGCAGCGCGGTCAGGTGGGCATAGTCGGCGTGCAGGGCGAAGTCCGTTGGCGTCTGTTCCGAATCCCCGAGATCCTGGAAGACGTTGAGTCGCGTGGTGAGGCTGGAATATCCCGCCACCGGATTGGTCAACGTCACTCGCGTATCGAGCGAGGAGATGAAGATGGTCTGCCATCCGCCGCCGGAGAGCCCGGCGACGCCGACACGTGTGGGGTCGGCATTCTCCAGAGAGAGCAAGACATCCAACCCGCGTTTCATGCTGAGGTAGAATGGGGCCAGCCCGCTGATGCCGCACAGGTCGAGCTGGTTGAGCCGCCCGTGTCGGTAATCTTCGTGACGCAACTGGCCCATGCCGAGCCACTCGACGTTGAGCGCGATGATGCCCCGCTTGGCCTGATTGATGCAGCGGATTTGTTTGTAGGGCGCCTGCTTGCCTTTGCCGTCGTGCCCATTGACATTCAGGAAGACAGGGACCTTGCCTTCCAGTTTGTCCGGCAGGTACAGGATGGCGGGAATCCAGAAGCCGGGCAGTGCTTCGTAGCGGAGCTTCTGCATGCGGTAACCCTTGCCGGTCTCACCGGGCACTGGGCCGAGCATCTCAACATTCACCGGCCCGGCGAGCCATGCCTCCGGGACGCCTCGCAGGATGACGTTGTTCAGGACGTCGGCGCGGATCCGATCGGCGTGCTGCTGCCACTCGTCCACGGTCGTGCATGCGGGCAATTGGGGAATCTTCGGTCCGGCCAGTTGGATGGTCTCGCGCTGAGAGGTTCCCGCATGGAGAATCGGCTGCTTCAACGCGTCTGCCAGCGGGGAGTCGCCACGCACGGCAGCAGCGCTCAGAGACATGAGTGCGGGAAGAACCAGCAACAATGAATGGCGGAGGGCGGGCATGCAGATCTGCGGAATGAAGTGATGGCGGCGGGACAACACGGCGGCGTGTATCAAACCATGTCGTGCGGGCATTTCGCAAGCGTATGGCTGAGGATGCGGGAGCAGCCTTCATGATTGCGACCTGCCGGACGCATGCGCTGCCCGGCGCGGGGGCGCTTGCCGACGAGCACGGCTCCGATTCGTGGATGCGCGTCGCGAATTGCAATGGGGTGGAGTCCGTCGTAGCATGAACCGCCTTCCGTCTCTCGTGACGTCGCGACAACGAATTTCCTCTTTCTCCAGTCAAGGTGGCTCGCCATGCTGAAGAACGTTCGATGGATGTACGGACCGCTGATCATCCTGGCAGCCGGCTTTCTCTGGCGGTCAGAGCAGCTGCGAGCGGACGACGCCGGGCAGAGAGTTCAACCCGTCGCAGCCGAGCGGACGGACAACAAGACGACGCCGGCCCCGGTCCGCGGGTGGAAGAAGGGCCAGGGGTGGGGGTGGATCTGGGGTCCCGACGACGAGATCGGTGCGCTGAATGCGATGACTGAGGAATCACGTCTGGCGGCTCTGAGCCTCGTCACCAAAGGGAAGACCTACGACCTGGGAGCAACGTACAGCCGCAACAGTTACAAGTGGCCGGGTCACAGCCCGGGCGAAGTGATGACGTTCCGTACTCCGGAAGGCGTCAAGCGACAGGGGGACCATGACTTCATCGCGCCGGAGGTCAACCCCTCCGGCCAAGCGTGGCATAGCTGTGCGCTGTTCATCAACGACAACGTCGCGACGCAAATCGATGGCCTGGGCCATGTGACCGTCGGGGAGGACAATCACTGGTACAACGGGTTTAAGGAATCAGACTGGGGCGGCAATTTTGGGATTCGCAAGTGCGCCGCAGACGGCATCCCGCCCATCATCAACCGTGCGGTGCTGCTGGACATCGCCGCTCTGCGAAAGGTGAAAGTTCTACCCGCTCACTATCCGATCTCGCCGGACGACGTCGATTCCGCCTGTGCGGCGCAGGGGGTCGAGATCCGCCCCGGCGACATCGTCCTCTTCCGCACCGGCACGCTCGGATTCTGGGGGAAGGACGGCGCGGATCACGCGACGATCGCCGAGTATGACTCCGCCGGCATCACACTCGACACGGCCAGGTATCTGGTGGAGGAGAAGGGAGCGATAGCTCTCGGCTCCGACACCAGCGGACTGGAAGTCGCCCCCGCTCCCCCGGGAAGCGACACCTTTATTCCGGTGCACAAGTACCTGCTGATTGAGCAGGGCGTGCATATTCTCGAGTTCCACAATCTGGAGGAACTCGCGCGCGATCGCGTTTACGAGTTCTGCTACATGGCGGCGACCAATAAGATTGCCGGAACCGTGGCCGGTTTTGCACTACGACCGATCGCTCTGAAGTAGGCGCTGCGCCCGAAAACTCCGCCGCGACATGTGGCTTCATTCCGCGGGGGAAACCTTGGGCACTGCGACGTCCGGAAGGGATGCCACCTCCATCCGGCCGTTGCCGTGATTCGACGATCGCCAGGCGGTCTCCAGCCCCGCGAGATCCAAGCCATAGTGACGCCGAACAGAGTCTTCCCAGCCGTGGCGATCGCCGTCAGCGACGAATTGAAGCATGCGCTGACGCCCTCCGTGCGCGACAAGATACTCCGTCAGCGAGTAACAGGCCGCGTAGTAGCCAATCAGTTCCCGGCGCTCTGCAGGATAGTCGACCACCTGCAGGATATCGGAAAGCGGCATCACAGACCCTGCACTTGCGAGTTGTGCAAAGGTCTTCTGTTGTCGAACCCGCTGACTCTCAGACTCCGACAGTAAGGCCACACCTTCGTCCGCCCAACGCGGAAGTGGTCCCGCGAGGGCTGTGCACAGCATCGCGTGGGCGACTTCATGCGGCAGGACGTATTCCACAATGCGATCGAGTCGTCCCTGGACGACGATCTGCAGGTTTGGCGCCGAACCGCGGGACGTTTCGTAGCTGAACCAACCTTCGCCACCGGTCGCGCGTTCGTCGACGGTGATATGACATGGCGATTCCCACTCGGGAACCTCCTGATTGAGCCAGTCTGTCGCGAACTGAAGGCGGTATTCTTCGGCCGCCTGGGCAATCTTCTGGGCGGTTGGTCGTGAGGACGCCTTGACGACAAAGTTGGCCGACCGGTGGACATTCGACTCGCCGCCGATCGCTGTCGAAACGCCGAGCCATACCGCGACCGCCAGCGCCGGGAGGACCGCGGCGCGCCGCGCATGCCAGGAGCATGATGCGAGACGAATCGTCATGGTCAATGGGGAATGCGAAAGCCTCATCCGTGAGTTCCTGTTGCCATCCATGGGGTGGGATAGGACGAACACCGCAGGCGGGAGGCGTGGGGGAAGTTCCTCCCGGGAGAGCCCTCGGGAATTTCCCTAAGGAATCCTCAGGAATTGTTGCAGAGCGGCGGGCCGAAATGCAAGGGGCCGTCCGACATTTTAGAGCCAGTCGGATTGCAACTCATGTTGAGATCTTTAGTTATGAATCTCGTCCGAACCACGTGTCGCAGGCGGTGGCGGCGTTGGAGGGACGACAGCCGTACGGGTTGTCAGCATTTCTCGCGATCGATTCTGATCGAAATTGCGAATGAACGCGCGCAGCACTGCGGTCGAGCGTCGTCGATTGGATACGACTCGGTCTGGTCGACCGGCCGGCCGAAAGTGCGAGGCAGGGCATCGCGAAGAGAGGCCATCCGAGCCAGGGCCGCGGCTCGCACAACGAGCGAGAGAGCTTCAGCTCAACTCTTCATCCGGCAATGAATGAAAGGCGACCGAACACCGTCAAGACGGCGCAGAGTCGCTCCGAGCGAGCGGTTGAGAATCCGCCCTGCCTGATGTTCAGCAACTGCCCTCGAAGCGTTGAGGAGCAGTCGCACAATCTCCGATCATGGATACAGCAAGTCGTCACCGGCGTCGCGCGTGCGTGGCTCTTCAGTGACTCTCCAAAACCCATTGCACGGCCAGCCGTGTGAGTTCGGTCGCGTTGCTGAGATGCAGCTTGGCCTTAATACTTTCGCGATAGGTCTCGATCGTCTTCGGACTGAGATAGAGCTTTTCGGCGATCTGCTTGGTTGTGACGCCGTGACCAATCTGCTCGAACACCTCGAGTTCGCGGTCCGACAGAAGTTCGACGGGTGTCTCATGAGGCTCGTCTTCGGTCTGTCCGATCGACTGACAGATCATCGAGTTGGTCATCTGATCGCTGAGGTAAACGCCTCCCTTCAGCACTCGTCGAATGGCCGTGGTCAGTTCCGTCGTCGCCTGCTCCTTATTGATATAGCCCTTGGCTCCGGCGCGGAGGGCACGCTGCGCGTAAATGCCCTCCTCGTGCATCGAGCAAACGAGTATGCGGACGCTCGGACATTGAGCGATCATTTCCTTGACCAGTTCCAGGCCGCTGCCATTCTGCAAGGAAACGTCGGCGATGGTCAGATCGGGTTTCCACTCTCGAAAAGCCTGGAGCGCTTCGGTGAGTCCTTCGGCTTCCGCACAGACCGCCAGATCCGGCTCACGATCGATCAACATCGTCATACCACGGCGGACGATGGGATGGTCGTCCACCACAAGGATTCGAACTTGGGACGTACGGGTCGGACTGGAGATCGTCGATGCCAGCATGGTCTCACGCTCCTGCGAGGATAGTTGAGGACAGGCCCATTGTCTTGCAACTTGTCTTGCAACACGCTTGATGCCTTGCAAACTGGGTGCCTATTCCGTGTGGCTGTGAATTTCGAGAGGCCAAGGCGGGCCAGGCTGAGGTTTCTCCCTCCATTCATCCCGGAATGTCCCGGCATTCCTGCAAACGTGGGAGTTTTCCACATCGCGTTGCTGGTCGCGGGGACGCCAACGTGATCCTTCAGCAAGCATCGATGGCTGCAGAATTCCGACGACGCCATCTCTGGCTGCTGGAAGTGCTGATGAAATGGCAAGTTCGGAGAATGGCCCGATCAGCGCGTGTTGTGGCACGGACGTTGCGTTCTGTTCGCAACGGGTGACTCGATTGTGATCGATCACTGCGGACGGCAACGCAGCTCAATCTGAAGTATCCGTCCGATTGACCACCGACTTTGAACTGGAGGAAGACCTATGTTGATGTCGTGGATGAAAACAGTCGCGCTGAGCGCGGGCGTCGGCCTGCTGACGGTCGGGTGTCAGTCCGGCACGGAGTCGATCGAACAGGCCGAATCGAACTTACGCGAAGCACAGCGTGAGGGACAGGAAAACATTGCCGAAGCCCGTCGGGAAGCCGCCAACGAATTTCATGAGGCGCGGCGATTCCCCAACGAATCTGAACAGGAAGCGCTCAACGAAGTGCATGAGGCCGAACGCGAAGCGCGAGAAGACATCCGCGAGGAGCAACAGAATCTGAACGATGCGAAACGCCAGGCGTTGTTGGACGCGCAGAAGGAAGTCGCGGATGGGTGGCAGGTGTTGAACAAGGAAGAAGCGGACGTTGCCACGGCCCAGGAGGCGCTCAATGCGGCTCAAGCGCAGCTGCGCGACGCCACCACTCAAGAACAGCGGGATGACGCCCAGGAAGCCATTCGCGACGCACAACAGACGCTCGACGAGGAGCAACAGGATGTCGCCAAGGCACGACAGACGGTCGACGCCGCCGAACAGGAATTGAGGAGAGTTCAGACGGCGGCCGAGAATGCGCCCGGCAATGCGTTCTAAGAACCGAAATCCTGTCGGGCCGATCGGCACAACGATCTGGTCGAGCGACTGTGACTGTCCGCAGGGGCGGAGGAACAACGAACACTCACGCGTTGCTTCGACCTGACACGAATCGCCCCACGCGCCAGCACCTCATGTGGCCTCCGTCTCCGGATGGCTGCATGAGGTGTTTGTCATGACAACGCCCGCAGTCGACTCCTGGACGGTTGTCACGATCTCAAAACCCAAGTCCTCAATCATGCGAAAGTCTTCCGATGCGGTCTGTCCTTTCGTCGTGAGATAGTCGCTCACAAACAGACTGTTGGCGGCGTAGAGGCCCATCGCCTGCATTGAACGCAGATGCACCTCGCGGCCGCCCGCGATGCGGATTTCCTTTGAGGGATGCGCCAGCCGCAGCAGACAGAGGACTTTTAGGCAGTAGCGGGGGTTGAGCACGTGGACGGTTTCCAGCGGGGTCCCGTCAATGGCATGCAGGAAGTTGACGGGGATCGATTCGACATTCAGATGCTGGAGTTCCATGACGACATCCGCCACATCCTCGTCGGTCTCACCCATGCCGGCAATCAATCCGCAGCACAGTTCCATTCCGGCCTCACTCGCAACACGCAACGTGTCCAGCCGGTCCTGATAAGTGTGTGTGGAACAAATGTCGTCGTAGTACCGGCGGCTCGTATTCAGATTGTGATTGATGCGGTCCACTCCCGCATCGGCCAACCGTTGTGCCTGTTGGGGCTCCAGCAACCCCAGACAGCAGCAGATGTGCAGACCGAGCTCGTCCTTGATTCGCTCGACGACGCCCGCAACGTGCTCGACTTCGCGATCGCTGGGCCCGCGTCCGCTCGCGACGATGCAATAGGTGCGGGCCTGACTGGCCTTCGCCCGTCGTGCCCCTTCCAGCAGCTTTTCGGCGTTCATCCAGTTGTATTTCTGGATCGGGGCCGTCGAAAGCTTGGACTGAGAACAGTATCCGCAGTCCTCCGGGCAGAGGCCGCTTTTGGCGTTCTGCAGATAGTACAGCTGCACCTGACGGCCGAAGTACGTCCTGCGGACGCGGAATGTCGCCGCCAGCAACTCCAGCAGTGCGTCATCGGGAGAGCGGAGGATCGACAGACACGTTTCGCGCGACAGCGGCAGTCCGGCGAGGGCGGCGTCGGCGACTTCGTCCCATGACGCAGGGCAAACAGAAGCGGGCATTCTTACATTCCTTCCGAACACAACGAGTTTCCGACGACGGCGACCGTAAGGGTTCCGGCCAACGGTTCGGCCGATTAGACCGGTGAGCCGCGAGAAAGTCGGACGAATCGTACGAAACCGCCGCAGAAAGCTCCATCCTTCGCTGGTCATCCCCGCGGGTGAAGATTCGGACGCTCATTTCCGGGCG